>PKWT01000382.1 GCA_003132125.1 Micrococcales bacterium
GCTCGCCGATCCGGGGGAACAGGTCGACCACACGGTCGATGTTGGTATTGCGGGTGCGCCAGCCACCCAGGCGCAGGTTGTCCCGCACGGTCAATCCCGGGAAGAGGCGCCGGCCCTCGGGGACATGCGAGATGCCGAGGCTGACGATCTGCTCGATCGAACGCCCCTGCACGGCTTCGCCGCGGAACTCCACCGTGCCCGAGCTGATCTCCACCATTCCGGTCAGGGCGCGCAACAGCGTCGTCTTGCCGGCGCCGTTGGGACCGATCAGCGCAACGATCTCGTTTTCCCCGACACGAAGATCGACGTCCCAGAACACCTGAACGCGCCCGTATCCGCCGCTCAGCTGGGTGGCCTCGAGCATCAGGACTCTCCTTCGCGGCGTTTGACGTAACGATGTCCGAGGTACGCCTCGATCACGCGGGGATCTGACAGGACATCACGGGGGTCGCCGGAGGTCAGGACCTTGCCCTGGTGCAGGACGAGGACCTGGTCGCTCACGGCCAGGATCGCCTTCATGACGTGTTCCACCACGATGATCGTGATGCCGCGCGCCTTGAGCTTGCGGATGAGCTCCAGACTCGGCTCGATCTCGGTGTGCCGCAGTCCCGCCATCACCTCATCGAGCAGGAGCAGCCGAGGGCGAAGGGCGAGCGCCTTGGCGAACTCCAGCCGCCGGGCGTCGGCGACGGACAGCTCACCTGGAGGGCGGTCGCCCAGGCCGGCCATGCCGACCTCCTCAAGCACCTCCTCTGCGGCCTTGAGCGCCTTGGACATGACGTTGGTGCCGTTCGATCCGTAGAGAATGCCGACGGCGACGTTCTCGCGGACGGACATGCCCCGGAAGGGCTTGACGATCTGAAAGGTGCGAGCCACCCCGGCTTGGGCGATGACCCAGGGACGAGCACCGGTCAGGTCCTTGCCGTCGATCAGGACCCGACCCTCGGAGGGCTTGGTGTGCCCGGTCACGAGGTTGATGAAAGTGCTCTTGCCCGCACCGTTCGGTCCGATCACCCCGAGCACCTGTCCGGCAGGGACGCTGAACGAGACGTCAGAGACCGCCTGCAGACCACCGAAGCGCCGGCCCAGTCCGCGCGTCTCCAGCACGGGCACCGCGCTCACAGCCGGTACTTCCGGACGTTGGCCAGCAACGAGAACTCCTTGGTACGACGCGCCTCACGCATGTAGTTCACCGCACCTTGGGGGAGCAGGACGACGGCGACGATGATGATCGCGCCAAGGATGAAGGTGTGCAGGTTGGTGAAGTTCTGGCGCAGGAACTCCGAGAGGAACTGCAGCGCCACCGCACCGAGCAGCGGGCCAAGGACGGTGCCGCTACCACCGATGACGACCATGATGATCATCAGCACGGTGATGTCCACGTCGAACAGCCGCTCGGGGAAGATGGTCACCTGCTGGAAGGCATAGCTCGCGCCGACCAGTCCGGTGATGAACCCCGACAGAGCGAAGGTCAGCACCTTCATCCGGGTGGTGTTGATCCCCAAAGCCGCGGCGGCGTCCTCATCCTGGTTGATCGCCCGCAAGGCGTAGCCGAACTTGTTGCGGGCCACCAGACCACCGACGATCACCGACAGGACGGCCAGCCCGAGGAACAGCAGGTAGAACCCGTCGTTGCCGAGGTATGCGGTCGTGGCGTTGTTGCCGACAGTTGGCACCGTGATGCCGGCGCCCCCGCCGGTCAGGTCCGTCAAGTTGGTCACGACCTCGCGCATGCCCTCGGCCACGCCCAGGGTGGCGATGGCGAAGTAGTGCCCCTTGAGCCGAAGCAGCGGGATGCCGATGATGACGGCGAAAAGCGCCGCCACGAACCCGCTGAGCAGCAGCGACATCCAGAAGCTGAAGTGCCAGTGGCTCATGGCGACGGCCGTGAAGTAGCCGCCCACCCCGAAGAAGACCACCTGGCCGAAGGAGGCGTATCCGGCGAAACCGCCGATGAGGTTCCAGGCCTGGGCCAGGGCGACAAACATGAAGATCGTCGCGACGGTCCGCTCCTGGCCGGAGTAGAGCTGGCCCTGGAGCCCCAGTGCGGCCAGTAGTGCCACCAGGCCCAGCGCCCACGGGCCCAGACGCTTCGCCCGGTCGCCACGCAACGTCGAGATGAGGCCCTGCTGGGGCATCTTTGTCAGCGTTGACATCAGACCTCCTGCCGTGCGGCGTAGAAGGCCCGGCCGACGAGCCCCGTGGGCCGGAAGATGAGCACGACGATGAGGACGAGGAAGGCCAGGGCATTGACCCAGGTACCCGGCAGGTACTGCCCACCCCAGGCCTGGACGAGGCCGATGACCAGGCCGCCGACGAGGGCTCCATACATGTTTCCCAGGCCGCCGAGAACCGCCACGACGAACGACATCAGGGTGAAGCTCGCCGCTGCCGAGGGGTTGAACGTCCCAACAGTCCCGATCATCGCCCCCGCCATGCCGGCCAGCCCTGCGGCGATCCCGAAGGTGAGCGCGTAGACGTGTCGGGCCCTGATGCCCATCAGGCGGGCCGCCCCGCGGTCCATGCCAGTAGCCAGGATCGACAGCCCGGTCCGGGTGCGGTTGACCACTGCGACCAGGAGGACGGTGATCGCTACTGCTAGCGCGAAGGCGAGCAGCCGGCCCAGTGGCACCCGGACGCTGCCGAACGCCAGGCTGTTACTGGCGTAGGAGGTCTTGATGCTGCGGTAGTCAGCGGAGAAGACGAGGTTCATGCCCTGGACGATCATCAGGTCGAGTCCGAACGTCAGAAGCAACGTGATGAAGATCGGCCCGTTGATCACGAGGTTGATCAGGAAGCGCTGCAGCACGTATCCGAAGACGAACAACACCGCTGCCGAGACGAACATGCCCAGGAACGGGTCCAGCCCGAACCACTCGTGCATCTCCCAGCCGACGTAGGCACCGAGGATGACGAACCCGCCGTGCGCCAGGTTGACGACATTCATCACACCCCAGACCAGGGAGAACCCCACGGCGACGAGCGCCAGGAGTCCTCCCTGCAGGAGGCCATAGACCGTCGCCTGGAGGAAACCACTCACTTATTTGGTACCGGGCCAGATCATCTTGGCCTCGGCGGACTCCGTCGGCCACACCGTCAGGGCCTTGCCATTCTGGATCTGGATGACCGACATGGGCTTGTACAGGTTCTGACCGGTGGAGTCGAACTTGATCGTGCCGAAGAACGACTCGGTGTCGAGGCCGGAGAGGGCGGCACGGACGGCGTCCGCCTTGGAGGAGCCCGCCTTCTCAGCTGCCAGGACGAGGGCCAGGCAGGCGGCGCTGGCCTCGGCGTTGTGGTAGTCCGGCGCGTGGTTGTACTTGGCCTGGATGTCCTTGGCGTAGTCCTTGGCGGTGCCGAAGTACTTGTCCGTGCCCTTCGTGGCGTCGGTCCACTGGCTGGAGCCGAGAACGTTCTCGGCCTGGGCCCCCAAGGTCTTGGCGAAGTCCGGCGTCGGAGGTGCCACACTCTCGCCGAAACCGGCCGGCGTCACCCCGAGCTCCTTGGCCTGCTTGATGATTGCCACGCCCTCCACGAGGTGGACCGATCCGATGATGACGTCAGGGTGTTGGCCCTTGACCTTGGTCAGCGCAGAACTGACATCCGAGGTGCCGTTGGGGAAGTACTGCGGGTCCAGGACGGTGAAGCCCGCCGCCTTGGCGGCCTTCATACCGCCCTCGGTGACGGTCTTGGAGAAGCCGTCGTCGGCGGAGAGGAACGCGATGCTCTTGGGCTTGGGCGTGGCGAGCTCGGCGATGGCCTTGACGATCGAAGCTGCATACTCCGTGGCCGGCGACAGGACCGCGAAGGTCCGCTTGTAGCCCTTGCTGAAGATCTTGTTGTCAGCGCCCGCGGAGTCAACCATGAGCTGACCGTTTCGCTCGATGACCGCGGCCTGGGCCTCAGTGTTGGCCGAGCCGTAGGAGCTGAGGATCAGCTTGATGCCCTTGTCGTTGAACTGGTCGACCAGCTGGGCCGCGACGTCGGGCTTGGACGTGTCGTCCTGGTACTGGATGTCGAGCTTGACCTTTGTGCCACCGATGTCGACGCCGCCCTTGGCATTGACCTTCTCCTGACAGAGCTGGTAGCCCTCCTGGGTGAGGACGCCTTCACGGGCCAGGCTGCCGGTCAGCGAGAGGGACGCACCGATCGCCAACGTCCCGGAGCCTGCGGCGTTCGCGCTCTTTGCCTCACCCTTGGAGCCGCATCCAGCCACCACCAGGCTGCTTGCGGTGATGACCACAGCCACTGCCAATGTTCTTGACCTCACGACGTTCGCCTCTTTCGTAGCCCAGTTTCCTTGCCAACTGTCTACCGTGGGCGCCGACACAAATCAAGCATTTTGGATATTGGATCCCAGAAGCGGCATTTCGGACCTCCGAACGGTCAGGCGGGCACTGCGAACGGCGCATGACCCCTACCGTTGGGCAGCGAAAGCGCAACGAACAGGCCAACCGCCAGCAGGACCAGAACGGTGCCGACCTCGCCGGGCCAACCGAACCCGGCGTAGAAAAGCCCCCCGACGAAGCCGGCCACGCTCGAGCCGATGTGGTAGCCGAAGAGGTACAGCGCGGAGGACTGCGCGCGCCGCTGGGTGGCCCAGATATTGACCCAGCCGCTGGTCGTCGAGTGCGCGCCGAAGAATCCGAACACCATGGCAGCGGCGCCGGCCAGCACGACTGGCAGCCGGTTCGAGAGGGTGAGCAGCGCGCCCGCCGCCATGATTGCCATACAGAGCAGTAGCACGAGGCGCCGGCTGCGCCTGTCCGTCAGCCGCCCCATCCAGTTGGCACTGACCGTGCCGAAGAGGTAGAGCAGGAAGACGAGGGCAACCAGCGCGGGCGCCAGGTCGAACGGCGCCTCGGCCAGACGGTACTGCAGGTAGTTGAAGAACGAGACCAGACTGCCCATGAGGACGAACCCACACAGCGCGAGACGGATGATGACCGGGTCCCGCAAGGGCCCGCTCAAGCCCGCCATCCGCTGGCGCATGTTGCCGGGAGTGGAGACGAAGTTGCGAGAAGACGGCAGCCGCAGGGCCACCCACAGGCCACCCGCCAGGGACACCCCGCCCACCACGGCCATGGCCAGGCGCCAGCTCGAGGCGCTGGCCAGGAGACCACCCGCGAGCCGGCCGGTCATGCCGCCCAGGCCGGTCCCGCTGATGTAGAGACCCATGACACCGCCCATCCCGGAGGGATGGAACTCCTCCGCGATATAGGCCATCGCCACCGCTGGAAGACCGGCCAGGACGAGCCCGGTGAGCACCCGCAGCGCGAGCAACGCCCCGAAGCTGGGGGCCATCGACGACGCGAGCGTGAGGGCCGCGGCGGACAGCACCGCGCCGACCAGCAGCCGTCTGCGCCCCTGCCCGTCGGACCACGAGGCCGCGACGAGGATGGCGACGGCAAGTGGCAGCGTGGTCAGTGACAGCGTGAGGCTGGCAGCCGCGGGCGACACCGAGAAGTCGCGGCTGACGTCGGGCATGATCCCTTGGACGACATACAGCATGGCGAACGCCATGAACCCGGCCAAGAACAGCACCAGGCTCGTCCGGCGGTACTCCGGCGTCCCCCTGCGCAGGTGCGTGGATGATCTCCCTGGGGCTGGTACGTCCATGTAGGGCCTCCTCGCCGCGGACGCCGGGATGACGTCCTTGCGATGCCGGTCGGGTCTCCACCTGGGGAGAAATTGGATCCAGTATTCGTTATGGTACGACCGTGAGTATTACAGGATCCCTGGATGGTGTCGTCGTCGCGGACTTCAGCCGCGTGCTCGCCGGTCCGTATGCCACGATGTTGCTCGGCGACCTCGGGGCGACGGTGATCAAGGTTGAGTCCCCGAGCGGGGACGACACCCGGCGGTGGGGCCCGCCGTGGACCGCCGAGGGTGAGAGCACCTACTTCCTGTCGATCAACCGCAACAAGCGCGGCATCACACTCGACCTGTCCAGCCCCGAGGGAAGGCACCGCGGTCTGGCGCTGGTCCGGCGCGCCGACGTGATGATCGAGAACTTCCGGGGTGCCAGCATGGCGCGCCTCGGCTTCGACTACGACTCGGTCCGAGCACTCAACCCGGGGCTCGTCTACTGCTCGATCACCGGGTTCGGCAGCAACGGCGGAGCCGAGCTGCCCGGATACGACCTGGTGGTGCAGGCGGTCTCGGGCCTGATGAGCCTGACCGGACCGGATGCCGGCACCCCATCCAAGACCGGCATTGCGACGGCCGATGTCCTTGCCGGCCTGCACGCGGTCGTCGGCATACTGGCCGCGCTGCGGCACCGGGAGCGGACCGGCCAGGGCCAGCGGGTGGAGATCAACCTCATGTCCTCGATGCTCTCTGGGTTGGTGAACTTTGGCGGCGCGTACGCCCTCACCGGTGACGTCGCGCACGGGATGGGCATCCAACACCCGAGCATCTGCCCGTACGAGCAGTTCCCCACCGCCGACCGGATGCTGATCATCGCCGCCGGCAACGACAGGCAGTTCCAGGCGCTGTGCGACTGCCTCGGGCTGTCCCACCTGAAGGACGACCCGCGGTTCTCGACCAACGCCGCGAGGGTGGCCAATCGTGAGCAGCTGACCGCTGCCCTCGGGATCGTGCTGCGCGCCCGGGGCGCCGAGGAGTGGTTCGCCGCCCTGACCGCCGCGGGGGTTCCTTGCGGGCCGATCAACGATGTCGGGCAAGGCATGGAGCTTGCCGAGTCGCTCGGCCTCGAACCCATCGTCGACGTCTTCGGGTCTGCCCAGGTTGCCAGCCCGTTGCGGCTCTCGGCGACGCCGGTCAGATATCGTCATGCCCCTCCGGAGCTGGGCGGAGACGAGAAGGAGATCTTTGCCTGGCTCGACGCAGAAGAGGGTGACGAGAGTGACGTGGAGGCCAGATGAGTGAGCTGTTCCGTCGGCCACCGACGGCCCAGGAGGCAGTGCTCGCCGAGCTGCGACGACTTATCACCGCCGGCCAGCTACGTCCGGGCCAACAGATCGTCCAGGACGCTTTGGCCGTCCAGTTCGGCGTCAGCCGGGTCCCGCTTCGCGAGGCGCTGAAGATCCTCGAGGGCGAGGGCCAGGTCACCTACGTGGCCCACCGCGGCTACTTCGTCACCGAGCTGTCTCTTTCGGACCTCATAGAGGTGTACCGAATCCGGGAGATCCTCGAGGCCGAGGCTGTCAGCATCGCCGTGCCCCAGATGACCGCGGAGGACATCCATCGGCTCGAGGAGGCAGAGCTCGATGTGCGGGCCGCGGCCGACATCGCCGATGTGGTCGCCATGACGTCGGCGAACCGGCGCATGCACTTCGCCATCCTCGACGCCTGCGCTCTTCCCCGGCTGGTGTGGCTGATCCGCCTGTTGTGGGATGCCACCGAGGTGTACCGCTCCGTCTACTACAACGAGGCGCACAATCGCGAGATGGTCGACTCCGAGCACCGGGCTCTGGTCGCCGCAGTCAAGGCCGGCGACGCCACAGCCGCACTGGTGGTCCTCACCGAGCACCGCGAGCACGCCATCGAAGCACTCCGCCCGGTGTTGGATCAGGCAGGAGANNGCTCAGCTGAAGGCGCTCAACCCGGTCAGGGCCTGGCCGATGACGAGCGTGTGCATCTCGGAGGTGCCCTCATAGGTGAGAACGGACTCCAGGTTGTTGGCGTGCCGCAGCACGGAGTACTCCAACGTGATGCCGTTGGCACCAAGGATCGTGCGGCACTCCCGCGCGATGGCGATCGACTCGCGGGCGTTGTTGAGCTTGCCGAGACTGATCTGGCGCGGCTCGAGCTTGCCGGCATCCTTGAGCCGTCCGAGGTGCAGAGCGAGAAGGAAACCCTTCTGGAGCTCCAGAGTCATGTCGGCCAGCTTCTGTTGGGTCAGCTGGTAGCCGCCGATCGGCCGATTGAACACCTCACGGCTTCGCGAGTAGTCAAGGGCGACCTCCAGACAGTCACGGGCCGCGCCCAACGCGCCGAAGACGATACCGAAGCGCGCCTCGTCGAGGCATGACAACGGCCCGCGCAGGGACTGGACGCCGGGCAGCACCGCACCCGCCGGCAGGCGCACGCCCTCGAGCACGAGCTCAGAGGTCACGGACGCGCGCAGAGAGAGCTTGCCGCTGATCTTGTTGGCCGTGAACCCCGCGGTGTCGGTCGGGACGAGGAAACCCTGGATGCCGGCGTCGGTGCGCGCCCACACCACCGCGATGTCGGCGATCGAGCCGTTGGTGATCCACATCTTGGTGCCGTCGAGCACCCAGTCCTGGCCATCCCGGCGGGCGCGGGTGCGCATGCCGCCCGGGTCGGACCCGAAGTCGGGTTCGGTGAGACCGAAACAGCCGATGACCTCACCCTTGGCCATACGCGGCAGCCACTGCTGCTTCTGCTCCTCCGAGCCCCAGCGGTGGATGGCCATCATGGCCAGCGAACCCTGGACCGACACGAAGCTGCGGGCGCCGGTGTCCCCGGCCTCAAGCTCCATGCACGCCAGCCCATAGTCGACGGCGCTCATCCCGGCACAGCCATAGCCGTCCAGATGCATGCCGAGCAACCCGAGCTCGCCGAACGTCACCGCCATCTCCCGGGGGAACGTGCCGTCCTCGTACCACTGCGCGATGTTGGGCCGGATGGTGTCGTCGACCAGACGCCGGACGCTGGCCCGCACCGCTCGCTCCTCATCACTGAGCAGGTGGTCGACGTCAAGCAGCTCGAGCGGTCCGACAGGAGCCGGTGTCATGGCAGTCCTCCAGTGATGTGGCAGTCAGTCTTCGCGAAGTGTATCCAATATTCACTGTGCCGCTAGTGAGGAATTGGGGAGATGGTGCTGAGCGCAGTGACGGTGCCGTGCACATCACGGACCTCCGCGCTCGCGTTCACCCCGTCTTCCCCTGCCAGCACGGTGAAGGTCTGCGGGCCGATCATCGGCGAGACCAGACGGTAGTCGAACTGCTTGCCGACCAGACCGTCGCCGCGACGGCGAACGAGCTCGCCCATCATCAGCGCCTGGAGCGGGCCGTGCACCACAAGGTCGCCGTAGCCCTCCTCGCGGACCCAGTTGTGGTCGTAGTGGATGCGGTGAGCGTTGTAGGTCAGGGCAGAGAACCGAAACAGCAACGCCTCGTCGGCAGTGAGCGTCAGAGCGGGCTCGCGGGGCGCCGGCTCCGGCTCGTCCCGGAGCGTTCCCGCTCGTACGGAGAGGCTGGATCCCGTTGTGCGGTAGACGATTTCGTAGTCGTCGACGATG
>PKWT01000040.1:0-2128 GCA_003132125.1 Micrococcales bacterium
GCCACGATGCGTCGCCTCCCCAACCGAGCTCTGCCGCGGTCCAGCACGAGATGGACTGGCACCCAGGTGGCTTAGGGTCCTCCGTCTACCCGGTGATCCTGCTCATCGTGCTCTCGGTCCACTCGGTCATCCTCGGACTGGCTCTCGGCGCCCAGAGCGCGCTGTCCGGCGCACTGATCGTTTTCCTGGCGATCGTGGCCCACAAGGGGGCTGCCGGGGTCGCCCTCGGCGTCGGCTATCAGCGGGCCGGCCTCACCCACCGCCACGCCTTGCCAAAGCTGGCCTTCTTCTCGGCCATGACCCCGCTCGGGATCGTCGCCGGGGCGAGCATCGGCGCGGTGCTGACCGGACGCGCCGACGTGCTCTTCGAGGCAGTCTTCGACTCCATCGGTGCGGGGACCTTCATCTACATCGCCGCGCTCGACATCATCAAGACAGAGTTCGACAGCCAGAGATACCACGCACAGAAGTGGCTGGCGGCCGCCGTCGGGTTCGGCATCATGGCGCTCCTGGCGATCTGGATCTGAGCCTTTCGCGCGCAGGTCACACCATCCGAGCCCGCCGGGTCCTTCCAAGCACGGCGCGAGACTCAAAGGATCACGCGGTGGCCGGGCCGGCCGACGCCGCCCCGAAGGCTGGCAGGCGCGGGACCTCGACCGAGCCATGTCGCCTCTCGTGATGCCGACGGAATGATCTGCCATCCACATCCCGGGCTCGGCCATGGCGCGTCGGCAACCCCCCTGTCAACACCAGGCACTCGGTCGTTGTCCCGATGACCCGCTACGGCATCGTCGGCGACGCACTCTGCGGTGGTCTACCGGGAGCAGGGCCAACCGGTGGGGGGGACCACCGGGTTCCTGGAGCGGGCGGTGGGTTTGCGCCAGCCGGGTCAGCCCGTCGAGGAGCGCGGCGTATGCGTCGGGTCCGAGCTGGCTGGCCACCTGTTCCTCGTCCTCGGCGGCCCGGTTGATGATCACAGCGGCGATGCTTTGGCCGGCAACGGTGGGGTACAAGGGCCGGCGGCTGGCGTCGGCTGGGTCCACTCGCGTTTCGATCAGCTGCCGTTCGGCGAGGCTGTCGGCCGGGCGCACGATGTTCATGGGGTCGGTGGCAAGTTGACGTGCCAGACCCCGAATACCGCGGCCGGGGTTGCTGGTCACGAGCCGGAGCAGGGCCGCTTGCGGTGCGGTCAGGCTCAGGTCAGCGAGGCGGGCCTCCCAGTCGCGACGGCGTTCCCGGTGGGCGACGCCGAACAGGAAGCCGAGCCCGGCCGGAAATGGGCTCTTATCGGCCGCCGGAGTCGCAGTCACCGCTCATCCCCGCCTGGGGCCGGTCCCGGCGAGACCGGGTTGTTCCGGCAGCCGTCCGATGGTGAGCGGCCGGCCGGCCAGGCGGCGCGGCGAGGCGCCGGTTCCGGGGGTCCGGCCCCGGTCCAGTCACGGCTGCTGCTTCGCCTCGGCGTCCGCGGGGCACCGAGGGTTCAACGCGGAAGCGGTCGTCCCAGGTGTGCGTCGCCGCGCCACCGGTGTCACGCGCGGATCCCCATACGCAGATCGTTAACGGGCTCGAGCAACTCGTCATGTTGACCCGTATGACGTTGGCTTCGTGGTCCGTCGCCCCACGGTGCGCACCAATGATCTTGGCATCGGGCGCCCCACATGGTGGCCTGCACATGGACTTGAATACAGGAGCTGACGCATGAACTGCTTGGTGGTCTGGGTTACGGGCTGGCCTTCGTGACCCCGACGGTCTTCTGGGCGCTCCTGGCGGCCACCGGGGCGGTCGTCATTGCCACGGCTATCGCTGTCGGTAGGGCGCGGGCTAAGGCTCGCCGTGCGATCGAGGAGCCCGTGCGGCCCATCCACGACGAGTGCGCCGCGCACGGCCATAAGTACCAGCCCTACGGGGCCGGGTATCGATGCGCAACGTGCGGTCACCACGTCTCCAGCGCTGAAGGTGAACTCTATGGCCGGGCCGAGGACGGTCGAACGGAGCGCCGCCGTCACCCTCTGTGAGGCCGGTTTCGCGACCCCCGGACAACCCAGCCTGAGCTGAACTCGGATTAGCGACGCTCCGTGGGCGTCATCATCGTTTCTTCTCGGGATACGACCGCGCGCCTCGACGCCCC
>PKWT01000040.1:2217-3157 GCA_003132125.1 Micrococcales bacterium
ACGCGGCCGTGACCGGCGGGCTAGCGTCAATCAAGGGCCTCATCGTGTGTGGCGATCCGTGGCTGGGGCCTGGTCGTTAGATCGCCGGGGAGCATGCCATGTCGAACACCATCCTGCTGCCGTTCCAACCCGACTCGATGACGCCGGCGCAGCTGGCGGCGGTCTCCTCCCTGGCCCGGTACTCGGGCCACACCCACGGCCTGTACGCCTACCAACTTCGGCGGTGGTTCGGCTGGTGCCAGACCAATCGCCTGGACCCTCTCGAACGGATTCAGCGGGCCCACGTGGAGCTGTACATCCGCCAGCTCGGTGAGAGCGGGTTGAGGCCATCCTCGATCAACACGATGTTGCACGGCGTTCGGGGCTTCTTCCGGTTCGCCCACATCGACGGGCTGATCCCGTCCGACCCGGCCGTGTACGCCCGGCTCCCCAAGGTCCACCAGGATGAGTCGCGCACCCAGGGCCTGGACCGCCTCGAGTTGATCCGGTTCCTCCAGGTCGCCCAGACCATCACCGTGCACCACGGCGCCCTGGCCTACCTGTTCGGCATCAACGCCCTGCGCGCCTCCGAAGCCGCGGCGGTGCGGATCGAGGACTACCGCGAGACGCTCCGCGGACACCGGGTCCTGCACTTGGTTGGCAAAGGCAGCAAGCCCGCCACCATGCCGCTGACCGTCCCTTCCTACGCGTTCTCGAGGCCTGCCGCGGGGAACGGACCGAAGGGCCGCTGGTCCTACGCCCCCTGTCCGGGCAGCCGATCGACCGACGCGACTGCTACCGGATGGTCACCCGGATCGCCAAAGCCGCCGGGATCCCGCGCCACATCAGCCCACACTCCCTGCGGCATGCGGCCATCACCAACGCCCTGGACGCAGGCGTGCCGCTGCGCGATGCCCAGATCCTGGCCCGGCATGCCGACCCCCGCACCACCGAGCACTAC
>PKWT01000362.1 GCA_003132125.1 Micrococcales bacterium
GCCGCCGCGTACGCGTGGCTGCGCGAGCAGGGAGGCAAGGGTCTCACCGATGCGGTCATCGCCTCCGAGATGCCCACCACGTTGCGGGACTATGACCGCGTCGTGGCCATCAGCCGTTCGGGCACCACGACCGAGGTCAGCCAGGCGCTGGCGACGCTGCCCGCAGGCATGCGGGTCACCGCGATCCTTGGCGCGCTCGACACCCCGATCGCGAAGGCCGCGACCGACATCGTCGACCTGTCCTACGCCGACGAACGCAGCGTCGTTCAGACCCGGTTCCCCACCACTCTGCTCACCCTTTTGCGCACCCACCTCGGCGAATCCGACACGGCAGTCGCCGAGCTGATCAGCAGGGCACGGGCAGTCGTCACGGCCCCAACGTCGGAGCAGCCCCCGCGACAGCTGGTCGTCCTCGGCACAGGTTGGGCCGCCGCGCTGGCCGAGGAAGCGGCGCTCAAGTGCCGCGAGTCGGCCGGCATGTGGGCAGAGGCCTACGCCAGCGGGGAATACCGGCACGGTCCGATCAGCGTCGCCGGACCGGGCACGTTGGTCTGGGCAATGACGCCGCTCACTGACATGCAGACTCGCGCGATCTCCGGCACCGGCGCCCGTATCCACCAGGGCCACGACGATCCCCAGGTCGAGCTCGTCGCGCTGCAGAGACAAGCCGTGGCCTGGGCTGCCGCCGCCGGCAGGGATGCCGACCTGCCGATCCACCTGTCCCGGTCGGTCATCGCGGTATGACCAACCTCCTCCTCGATACGATCCGGCGCCACAAGGCCGGTGAAGCGGTCGGCGTGACCTCGGTGTGCTCCGCCCACCCTCTGGTTCTGGAGGCTGCGGTCCTGCAGGCCCGGGACACGGGGGGATACGTCCTGGTCGAGGCGACGTCGAACCAGGTGGACCAGACCGGCGGCTATACCGGCATGCGCCCGAGCGACTTCCGAGAGCTTGTGCACGGCATCGCCGAAAGGTGTGGCCTGCCTCTGGACCGGGTCGTGCTCGGCGGCGACCACCTGGGGCCCAACCGGTGGCGGAACCTGCCGGCAGAGCAGGCGATGCAGCACGCCGACGTGCTGGTGGCCGCCTACGTCGCCGCCGGTTTCACCAAGATCCACCTGGACTGCACCTTCAGCTGTGCTGACGATCCGACGCCCATCACCGATGACCTGGCAGCGGATCGGGCTGCCCGGTTGATCCAGGTGGCGGAGGACACCGTCACTTCACAGGGCTTGGTCAGCGAGCTCCTCTACGTCATCGGCACCGAGGTCCCGGTGCCCGGTGGCGCCCACGAGACGCTCGAGGAGCTCCAACCGACGACTCCCGATGCCGCGAGAGCCACCCTGCTGCGCCACCACCAAGCGATCACTGAGCACGGCCTCGACGACGTATGGCCACGCATCATGGCCCTTGTGGTTCAGCCTGGCGTGGAGTTCGACCACCTTCGCGTCGTCGACTACCAGCGCGAGCGAACGACGGATCTGCGCAAGGTGCTTGCCGACGAGCCGCACATGGTCTTCGAGGCCCACTCGACCGACTACCAGACCGTCGAGGCGCTCACTGCGCTCGTAGAGGACCACTGGGCCGTCCTCAAAGTGGGCCCTGGGCTCACCTTTGCACTGCGTGAGGCGCTGTTCGCCCTGGCAACCATCGAGGAGGCGCTCATCGCCTCCCCTGATCAGTCGCACCTGCCAGAGGTTGTCGAGCGCCGGATGCTCGCTGAGCCCAGTCAGTGGCAGAGCTACTACCCAGGCAGCGCGGACGAGCAGCGCCTCGCCCGCCGCTACAGCTACAGCGACCGGCTGCGCTACTACTGGCCGGACCAGGAGGTGAACTTCGCGCAGGAGCGACTCCTGACGAACCTCGCTTCGGTCGAGCTTCCGCTTCCCCTGATCAGTGCGCACCTACCCGACCAGTACGCCCGAATTCGCCGCGGGGAGCTCGCCGCCGAGCCGCACACCCTCGTCATAGACCATGTCCGTGATGTGCTCCGGGCCTATGCGCGCGCCTGTGTGCCGGACAACTGAGGACACAATCGGCGCCGGTTCGGTACGGTGCATGGAGGGAGGAAGCGGCGATCGCCCTGCCGGGCGCGTCTGACGGAAAGCGTTACCGCATATGACCCGTAATGACCGCATATTGGTCACGTTCAATCATGAACGACCTTGCAACTGGAGGAACCAATGGCTCGAACAAGAACCGCATTGATCGCGGGGGCTGGCGCCACGGCGCTGGTGCTCTCCGCATGCGGCGGTGGGAGTGGCAGCGGCACGGCCGCCGGTGGATCTGGTAACGGCGCGACGAAGGTCACCTCGATCAAGCTGGTGGCTGCGGAGTACTCCAAGGACCACACGGCGGCGTTCTGGAAACAGTTCGCGGACAAGTACAAAGCCAAGACCGGCATCACCCTCGATGTGCAGGTGGTCAGCTGGGACAGCATCGACCAGCAGAGCTCGACGATGATCCAGAACAACAACCCGCCAGACGTCTTGAACCTGAACGTCTACGCAAGCTATGCCAAGGACAAGCTGCTGTACTCCGCTGACGAGGTGCTCTCGCCGGCGGTGAAGTCGGACCTGCTGGATGCGTTCGTCAAGAGCGGGACCTACCAGAACAAGATGTACGGCATGCCGGACCTGTCCTCCGCGCGGGCGCTCTTCTACAACAAGGACCTGTTCACCAAGGCCGGCATCGCGGCTCCGCCCAAGACGTGGGACGAGTTCGAGGCCGACGCCAAGAAGATCCAGGCTCTGCCTGGCGGCAACATCGGCTACGCGATGCCGCTCGGCCCGGAGGAGTCCCAGGGCGAGTTCTCGATCTGGACCTTCAACAACGGTGGTGACTGGAAGACCGACGGCAAGTGGGCCATCAACTCCGCCAAGAACGTCGAGACCCTGGCCTTCATGAAGAAGCTGGCGGTGGAGGACAAGGTCACCCAGAACAACCCCGGAAAGACCAACCGCGCGCAGGCGTTCGACCTGTTCAAGTCGGGCAAGGCCGGCATGGTCGTCGGCTTCTCGCCACTGGCAGGTGCGCTGGACACGGACAAGAAGGTCAACTACGGCGTCGCGCCGATGCCGACCAAGGAGGCCGGCGGAACCCCGCAGACCTTCGGGGTGACCGACTACCTGATGTCCTTCAAGAAGCCGGGCAACCAGGACGCGATCAAGGCCTTCTATGACCTGTACTACCAGACCGACCAGGTCAACACGTTCATCAAGGACGAGGGCTTCCTGCCGGTCACCAAGTCCGGGCTCGCGGTCTTCGCCTCCGACCCCAAGCTCAAGGTCTACCTGGACACCCTGCCCAACGTTCACCTGACCCCCACGGACGACCCAACCTGGGACAAGGTCAAGCTCGCGGTGCAGCAGAACCTGGGCGCCGGAGTGGGCGCCAACGGTGACCCCAAGGCGGTGCTGGACTCTCTACAGAAGACTGCTGAGAGCGGCGGCTGATCGATGGCCGACCCGCTCCAGGGCGCGGTGGCAGAACCGGGCAGTACGCCGGCCGCTGCCACCGCGCCCGCGGCGTCACCCGTGGGGTCGGCGTCGTCGGATGGGTCCTCGAGGGGCCGTCGACGCCGCACACTTCATGGCGGCACCTCGATCTGGGTGGCACTGCTGTGGCTCGGTCCGGCGCTGCTGCTCATCTTCGGCGTGGTGGTCTTCCCTGCCGTGCAGCTCGTCAGGGCGGCGTTCAGCAAGTACTCGATCACCGGCCTACGACTGGGCGATGCGGGGACCACGAACTTTAAGAACGTCCTGAACCACAGCTCCCTGCCGACGGTGTTGGCCAACACGGTGATCTGGGTCGTGGTGGTCGTGGCCCTGACCGTGCTGATCAGCCTGGCCGTCGCGCAGTTCCTGGCCAAGGACTTCTTCGGTCGCAAGGTCGTGCGCTGGGCCATCATCGTGCCGTGGGCGGCGTCCCTGGTGATCACCGCCAAGCTGTTCACGATGATCTACGACTACTACTACGGCACGCTGAACCTGATCCTGACGACGCTGCACATCACCAGCGGACCGATCGACTTCCTGGGCGATGACCGCTGGACCATGGCCTCGATGATCCTGGTCGGGATCTTCGTGTCGGTGCCGTTCACGGCATACGTCTTCGTAGCGGGACTGAACGCGATCCCCGACGACGTCTACGAAGCGGCCAAGATCGACGGTGCCAGGCCCTGGCAGATCTACTGGCGGATCACGTTGCCGTTGCTACGTCCTGCGATGGTCGTGGCCAGCGTGTTGAACATCATCTACGTGTTCAACTCATTCCCGATCGTCTACACCCTCAACGACCGCAACCCCGGCTTCCTTCATGACACCACGATCACGTTTATGTACAAGCTGGCGTTCAAGAGCGCCGAGAAGGACGTTGGCATGTCCGCCGCGGCCGGCATCTTCAACGTGCTGCTGATCCTGATCGTGGTCGTGGTCTATCTGCGCACACTCAAGTGGCAGGAGCAGGAGGACTGATGGCCGTCGTGACCCGCGCAGCCCCCGCGCCAATGGGCACCCGACGCAAGGTGGGCTGGGCCCGTGCCCGGCGCTATGTCCTGCCCTTGGTGGGTCTGGCCGTGGCGCTGGCCTTCCTCGGCCCCTACATCGTGATGGTCCTTAACTCGCTGCGCCCCAGCAGCGACGTGGTGCAGACCCCACCAACGTTCCTGCCCCGTACCTGGCAGTGGTCGACCTTCGGTGACGTCCTGGGCGACCAGCGATTCCTGAACTGGCTCAAGACCTCGCTGCTGGTCGCGACCTCCTCGACCATCATCGTGGTCCTGGTTGCTGTCCCTGCCGCATACTTCACCGCCCGGGTCCGCTTCGCCGGCCGGACCGCATTCCTGTTCCTCGTCCTGATCACCCAGATGTTCTCCCCGACCTCGTTGGTCGTCGGCCTCTACCGCGAGTTCTTCGACCTCAACCTGGTCAACACCTACCTGGCGATCATCTTGACCAACTCCGCGTTCAACCTCGCCTTCGCGATCTGGATCCTGCACGGCTTCTTCTCCTCCATCCCCAAGGAGGTCGAGGAAGCCGCCCACCTCGACGGCTGCAGCCGCTTCGGGACCCTGACCCGGATCATGCTGCCTCTGACGATGCCCGGCGTCGTGACGGCCGTGATCTTCACCTTCATCGCCGCCTGGAACGAGTACGTCGTCGCTCTGACCCTCATGCTGGACGACGCCAAGAAGCCGCTCACCGTCGGCATCACCTCCTACGTCACCGGCTACGAACAACACTGGGACCAGCTGTTCGCCGCCTCGATCATCGCGATCATCCCTGTCGTCATCCTCTTCGCCTTTATCGAGAAGCACCTTGTCCGTGGCCTGACCGCCGGCTCCATCAAATAGCCACCAACGGCTCCTCCGGGGCCACCAACCAGACAAGGAGACCGCCAACATGTCGGATACACAGGAGTACGACGCGCACGCCGGTGCACACATGGAGGTCGAGCTCGCCGCGCAACCCGACGCGTGGGAGCGGGCGATCGGGCTCACAGCCGAGCGGGCCGTGCTCCCCGCATCAGGGGAGCGCATCGCGGTTGTCGGCTGCGGCACCAGCTGGTTCATGGCTCAGTCGTACGCCGTGCTGCGCGAGTCCACCGGCCACGGCGTCACGGATGCGTACGCGGCCTCCGAGGCGTTCGTCGATCGCGGCTATGACGCCATCGTGGCGATCACCCGCTCGGGAACGACGACGGAGGTCCTTGAACTCCTATCCGGCGTCCAGGGCCGCACCCGAACGGTCGGCCTCGTCGGGGACCCGAACACCCCGCTGGTCGATCTCGTCGACGACCTCGTACCCCTCACGTTTGCCGACGAGAAATCTGTCGTGCAAACCCGTTTCGCCACGACCGCGCTCGCATTCCTTCGTGCGTCGCTGGGGGAGGACCTCACGGGCGCAATCGCGGCCGGACGCGAGGCCGTGGCCGCCGAGCTGGCCGAGGAACTCGTCGCAGCGACGCAGTACTCCTTCCTGGGTTCGGGGTGGACGGTCGGCATCGCCCACGAGGCCGCGCTCAAAATGCGCGAGGCCTCTCAGTCGTGGGCCGAGTCGTACCCCGCCAAGGAGTACCGCCATGGTCCGATTGCGATCGCCGCGCCCGGTCGAGTCACGTGGGTCTTCGGCAACGCGCCCGACGGCCTCATGGCCGACATCACGGCGACCGGCGCACATTATGAAAACCGGCCCGTCGACGCGATGGCCGACCTGATCAGGGCCCAGCGTGTGGCCCTCGAGCGCGCACGCCGCGCCGGGCTCGACCCCGACCAGCCGCGCAACCTCACCCGTTCCGTGATCCTCGAGTCGTGACCGCGTGAGCGCGTCCTCCGCCGGGCACGTGTCGCTGGCGCTCGGGGGCGGTAGTGCGGTCATCGCCTTCGATGTGGGCGGCACGGACATGAAGGCCGCCATCGTGGACGACCTCGGCGCCATCCTTGACGTCGTGCGGGTTCCAACGCCGATCGACGGCGAGAGGACCGCGGACGCCGTGGTTGCCCGGATCGGCGAGCTCGCGCAAGAGCTCCTGATGAGCCATCCGGATGTCCATCCGATGGCAGCCGGGCTTCTCGTACCCGGTCACGTCGACGACGAGAGCGGCGTCGGCGTCTTCTCGGAGAACCTGGGCTGGAGCAACTACCCATTCCGCGACCGGGCCGAGGCGGCGCTCGGCATTCCCGTGTCGTTCAGTCACGACGTACGCGGGGCAGGGGAGGCCGAGTACCGCTTGGGTGCCGCGGCACCATTCCGGAACGTCGTGGTCATGGCAATCGGAACAGGCATCTCGGGCGCGATCTTCATCCAGGGAACGCTCTATACCGGAGGCGGCATGGCCGGTGAGATGGGGCACTCGAAGGTCGCTGACGGGCCGCAGTGCGTGTGCGGTGGCCACGGTTGCCTTGAGGCGGTTGCTTCAGCTGGCGCCATTGCCAGGCGCTACGCACAGATGACCGGGCAGGTTGTCTCCGGCGCCAAGGACGTTCTGGATCGTGCGGCCCTTGGCGACGTCCACGCCAAGGAGATTTGGGAAAGTGCCCTGGATGCCCTCGCGCTCGACCTCTCGCACACGGTCGCCCTACTGGCGCCCGAGGCGATCGTGATCGGGGGAGGGCTGTCCCAGGCCGGAGCGGCTCTCTTCGAGCCGCTTCAGCGGCGCATGGACGCGATCCTCACCTTCCACCGCCGCCCACAGCTGCTGCGCGCCAGCATCGGGGAGAACGCGGGTGTGATCGGCGCGGCACTCCGTGCCCGCGACCTGGCCGACCAAGAGGCAGCAGCCCCATGAGGACGTCGTCTCGAAGGGTTACGTCACCGCGGCCGAAGTCGACCCCAACGGCCGCCGACACTTCCATGCGGTCCATCATTCTCTCGTGAGGGCCAACGC
>PKWT01000343.1:0-4054 GCA_003132125.1 Micrococcales bacterium
GGCGTGGCCGGCGACCCGAAGCTGAGGGCGCTGTATCCCGAGGACGACCTCGGGCCGGCCGAGACGCGGTTCCGGATGTTTCTCGAGCAGTACTGGGGCGGTCCGACAACGTACTCGGAGCAGCGCGGTCACCCGCGGCTGCGGATGCGACACCAGCCGTTCAAGGTCACCCCTGTCCAGCGCGACCGGTGGCTCACGCACATCATGGCGGCGGTGGACACGCTCGAGCTCTCCCCTGCCAACGACCTGATCCTGCGCGACTACCTCACCAGCGCGGCGCAGTCCATGGTCAACTCCCTGGACGACTGATTTTTTTCTCATCCCTGCCTGGGTGGAGAATGTTCTGTTGTGACCCAAACGCAACTCGATGACATGGCCTCGGCCCCAGTGGACGATGCCGCGCCGACCATGGACCCCTCGGCGGCTGACTCCCCAACGACGGTTTCCTCGACGGCGCTGGTCCACGTGGGCTCCGGCGCAGACTCGGTCTGGTGGCGCTCTGCCGTGATCTACCAGATCTACCCCCGCTCATGGGCTGACGGCAACGGCGACGGGATCGGGGACCTGCCGGGGATCACGTCTCACCTCCCCTACCTTCGCGATCTCGGCGTGGACGCCGTCTGGCTCTCGCCGTTCTACGTCTCGCCCCATGCGGACGGCGGCTATGACGTGGCCGACTACCGGGACATCGACCCGAGCTTCGGCACGCTGGCCGACGCCGACACGCTCTTGGCCACCGCTCACGGCCTCGGTCTCAAGGTCATCGTGGACCTCGTCCCCAACCACTCCTCCGACGAGCACCCATGGTTCAAGGCCGCGTTGGCAGCCGGACCGGGCAGCCCCGAACGGGAGCGCTACGTGTTCCGTGACGGCCTTGGCCCGAATGGAGACCTGCCGCCGAACAACTGGCTGTGCGTCTTCGGCGGTCAGGCGTGGACCCGCGTGCCCTCGGGCAAGAGCACGAACGGCAATGACACGAACGGCCGTCTCGATGGCCAGTGGTACCTCCACCTCTTCGACCCGAAGCAGCCGGACTTCAACTGGGAGAACCCCGAGGTCCGCGCCGAGTTCGAGGACGTGCTGAGGTTCTGGCTCGACAAGGGCGTGGACGGCTTCCGGGTCGACGTCGCCAACGCACTGATCAAGGAGGCGGGGTTGCCCGACTGGGACGAGCCGCTGCACATCCTGGGCGACGCCGACGGCGTGCCGCACAACCACCACGGCAAGCGACCGCCGATGTGGGACCAGGACGGCGTGCACGAGATCTACCGGGCATGGCGCCGAATCCTCAACTCCTACAACCCGATCGATGCCGAAGGCTACTCGGGCGACAACGACCGCGTCCTCTGTGCTGAAGCGTGGGTCGACTCCCAGGACCGAGCCGCTCGCTACGTCCGCCCTGATGAGATGCACCAGGCATTCAACTTCGACTTCCTGCAGTCGCAGTGGCGCGCCGCCGACATGCGCGAGTCCATCACNNCGACCCCCAGCCGGACGCGGCTCTCGGCCTGCGTCGAGCACTGGCGGCCACCGCCCTGATGCTTGCCCTGCCGGGCTCGTCCTACCTCTACCAGGGCGAAGAGCTCGGGCTGCCGGACTCCACAGACATGCCGGACGACGCTCGCCAGGACCCGACATGGCCGCGCAGCGGTCACACCGAGCGGGGCAGGGACGGTTGCCGGGTGCCGATGCCGTGGGAAGGCGACCGACCGTCATACGGCTTCAGCCCCTCCGGACAGACCTGGCTGCCGCAGCCGACGTCCTACGGGACGCTGGCCGTCGACCGTCAGGTGGGCGTCGAAGGATCAACCCTCGAGCTGTATCGCGCCCTGCTGGCCACCCGTCGCGCGCGCGGTCTCGGCGCGGGTTCGATGAGCTGGCTGGAGGGCTACCCGGCCGACGTGCTTGCCCTCATCAACGAGCCTGCGACAGGCGCACCCGTCCTGGTCATCACCAACTTCGGCCCCAGCCCGGTGACCGTTCCGCCCGACACCACCATGCTGGTGTCCAGTGGCCCGCTGACCCCCTTGGGGACGGTGCCCACCGACACGACCGTCTGGCTCACCGGCCGGCCATGAACCCACTCCGACCGTGACCTCATCTGATGACGTGGGGCCGTGACTACGCCTGAGCCGGTGACCACCACGGGCCGTCCGGTCGAAGGTCTCGCTCGTGGGCAGCGAGGCCCGATGAGCTCGGCATACAGGTGGCTGACGGTGGCGCTCCTCGCGTTGGTCACCATCATCGCGTTCGAGGCGATGGCCATCTCGACAGCGATGCCGAGCGTCGCCAAGGACCTGGACGCCGTCCGCTCCTACGGGCTCGCCTTCTCGCTGATGCTCACCGCCGAGCTGCTCGGCATCGTGCTGGCCGGAGTCTGGTCGGACCGACAAGGCCCCCTGCCCTCGCTGTTCGCCGGGCAAGTCCTGCTGGCCGCCGGATCTGCGGTGGCCGGCCTTGCGCAGACGTTCCCCATGCTCCTTGTCGGCCGCCTCATCGCCGGCCTCGGCTCAGGCCTGATCATCGTCGCGCTCTACGTCGTGATCGGCCGGGCCTACCCCGACTCGTTGCGACCAAGGGTGTTCAGCTGGATATCCGCCGCCTGGGTGCTGCCTTCACTGATCGGGCCACCGATCAGCGGCTGGCTCGCCTCCACCTGGTCCTGGCGTTGGGTGTTTCTCATCGTGCTCGTCCCGATCGCCGTGACGTTCGTGGTGGTCCTGTCGCAGCGCGACCGCATCACCGACGGCGCTGTGCACCCGGACGCCGAACTCGGTGCCGGTACTCGTTCAGGTGCACGTGCTGGTGCTGGCGTTGGCCATGTAGGCCACCGCCAGATGGCGTTCCTCGGCCTCGCCGTTGCCCTCTCCGCAGGAGCGATGCAGTGGGGCGCGGATCAGCTGTCCACCTCACATCTGCTGCCGGTCGCCGTTGCCGTGCTGGGCTTCGTCGGAGTCGCCGTGATTGCGCCGCGCCTCCTCCCGCCAGGGACCTTGAGGATGGCGCGAGGACTCCCGTCAGTGATGAACAGCCGCTTCCTGCTCACCGGGTCGTTCAACGGCGCCATGACCTTCATCCCGCTGATGCTCGTCAACGAACGTCACCTCGGCCTCACCGCCGCCGGGCTCATGCTGACGGTTGGCGCACTCGGCTGGTCGTTCGGCTCATTCGTGCAAGGCCACCACACGCTGCACGACCGCCGTTCGGAGCTCGTCATCACCGGAGGGGCGTCACTTGCCGTCGGCATCCTGCTGCTGGCTGCGATCGCCCAGTTCGACTGGCACTACTACCTCGTGGGCTTGGCCACGACACTGTCAGGACTGGGCATGGGGTTGGCCATGTCCTCGACATCGGTGCTCTCGCTCGCACTGTCCGCCGTCCGAGACCACGGGCGCGCGGCGTCCTCGCTCCAGCTCGCCGACGTGCTCGGCAGCGTGATGGGCATCTCGGCAGCCGGGGCGGTGTTTGCCGCAATGCATCATCCACACGGCTCGGACATCCCGGTGTTCGTCCTGATGTGGGTGATCCTCGCCGGTGTCGCGTCCCTCGTGGTCGTGGGCGGTCAACGAATCAGGACGTGACCGGTTTCGGTCGAGAGCCGGGTCCAGTGACCATGGGCATAGACCTGAGCGCGTTCCGGCACCATGAAGCCCAGGGCGTATGCCGCGAAGGCGGCGCCCGACGGGATCGGCGGAGTCGTTGGGCTGTCGCGGGCCCACACTCGCTCCCTTAGCGCTGCGACCGCATGCGCCCCCGAAACGTCCGGGGTGCCTTGCGCGATCTCGGCAATGCCTTGCGTGGCAACAGTTTTCAGATCCGCGACACTCAGTTCCCCCACCTTTTCCCAGCCGCTGCGCGGAGGCGTCAAGGCTGCCCAGCCGACACTGACGGTGGACGGCGGGATCGAGAAGGCCGAGATCCCCTTTCGGGCGAGACGCTCGGACACACTGGCCAGCGACACCGTGACGTCCAGGTCGACCGGCTCGCCGAGGGCAATGACCCTCAGCCCGATGACTGCACCCTCCGTCATCAGCCCGTGCCCCGGAAGGACGCC
>PKWT01000343.1:4120-15990 GCA_003132125.1 Micrococcales bacterium
TCGCTCATCATGATGTCTTCTGACGCCAGCGGAAGGGCACCGGATCGCCGGACACACCCTTGAGCACGGCCCGCTCGTCGGGGCGCAGTCGGCGAGGGCTCGCCCCGGCGAAGTTGTAGGCCACCAGCGTCGTCTCGGCCCGGGCATACAGGCTCGTGCCGATCTCGGCCGGATCGCGCACCTCGTAGGCAAGGTCGAAGCTGGCCCCTGAGATCTTGGTCGTCCACATGTCCACCCTGATCGGCGCGTGACGGAAATCCAGCGGGGCGAGGTACTCGATCTCGTGACGGGCGACCACCACGCCCTCGTCGAGCAGGGAGCGATCCGGGCCGAACCACGCTTCGAAACCCACGACGCGGGCGTCTTCGAGCAAGCGCAGGAACTGGACGTTGTTGATGTGCCCGTATGCGTCCATGTCGGACCATCGGAGCGGGACATCGACGTGGTACGGGGGCTCACTCATGGCGCCATCATCGCAGCCGCCTATATGGTCACCTCCGTGACCATCCCCGAGAACCGAGCCATCGTCGACCCCCTCGAGGACCTGCTCGACGTCCTGGACCTCCAGCCCGCCGGCCCAGATGTCTTCATCGGGCGCAGCCAGCCGATGCCACATGGCCGGGTGTTCGGTGGGCAGGTGCTCGCCCAGACGGTGATCGCCGCCGGCCGGACCGTCAACGACCTCGCCGACGCGGCGGAGCATCCACGCCGGATCCACTCGCTCCATGGCTACTTCTTGCGTGCGGGCGACTCCAGCGCGCCGATTCGCTTTGTCGTCGAGAGACTGCGCGACGGCCATTCGTTCTCTGCCCGGGGTGTCCACGCCATCCAGAACGACCAGCCGATCCTGTCGGTGATGACCTCGTTCCAGACCGACGCCGGTGGGATGGACCACCAGGACTCGATGCCGGCAGCGCCCGACCCCGAGACCCTGCAGACCTTGGCCGAGGTGTTCTCCGGGATCGACAACCCGGTGGCCACCTTCTGGTCCGAGGACAAGGCCATCGACCTGCGCCACGTCGAGGGAGCGATCTACGTCCGCCCGGGGCGACAGCAAGCAGCCCAGCAGAGCGTCTGGCTCAGGGCCATCGGCCACATGCCCGACGACCCGCTGCTGCACGCCGCGGTACTCGCCTACAGCTCGGACTACTCGTTGCTCGAGCCGGTGCTTCGCCGCCACGGCCTCGCCTGGTCCGACCGACGTCTGCGGGCGGCCAGCCTCGACCACGCGATGTGGTTCCACCGACCCGGACGCGCCGACGACTGGACCCTTTACACCCAGGCTTCGCCCTCGGCGTCGGGTGGGCGTGGGCTCGCGGCGGGCCGGATGTTCAACATGGACGGCGTCCTTCTCGCGACCGTCGCCCAGGAAGGCATGCTCCGCGTCAAGCAGTCGTAACGGCGGGACTTACCTCCTAAGCGATCGCTTAGTAGGCTCACGGGCATGGCTGACGGACTCGACCTCGACGCACTGTCGGGCTACCTTGCGCAGTTCAGCAACGCTCCAGCCGTCGTGGCGCCAGGATCTCCGCCACGGTGGCGGGCCGATCTCTTCGAGGGCGGCAAGTCCAACCTGACCTACCGAATCACCGACGGCTCCCGCAACTGGGTCCTGCGCCGCCCACCGCTCGGACACGTCCTGGCAACGGCGCACGATATGGCCCGCGAGTATCGCGTGATGTCGGCCCTCGCTCGGACCCCGGTGCCCGTGCCGGAGATGGTGATGCTCTGCGAGGACACGAGCGTGATCGGGGCACCGTTCTACGTCATGGAGTTCGTCGAGGGCTCGATCCTGCGACACACCAAGGACACCGCCAACCTGGACGACGCTGGCCGAACTGCGTTGGCACATCAGCTGATCGACGCCTTGGCCGACCTCCACGAAGTGGACCCGGCGGCGATCGGACTCGACGACTTCGGTCACGCCGACGGCTTTCTCCCGCGACAGGTGCGTCGCTGGGCCCAGCAGCTGGAGCGGTCCCGGACCCGCGACATACCCGGCGCTGACGAGCTCGCCTCCGGGCTGGCCAAACGTGTTCCGGCCAGCCAACGGGCCAGCGTGGTTCACGGTGACTATCGACTCGACAACGTCATCGTGGGACCCGACCAGCAGATCCGGGCCGTGCTGGACTGGGAGATGGCCACTCTCGGTGACCCCCTGTGCGACCTGGGCCTGTTGCCGGTCTATGCACTTCCCGTGCCCGGAGTCGCCGGCGTCGTCTCGGACGGCATGGGCCCCCACAACGGCTTCCCGGCCATGGATTCCCTCGTCCAGAGGTATGCCGATCGCTCAGGTCTGGATGTCAGCGGGCTGTCCTGGTACACCGCTCTCGGCTACTACAAGCTTGCCGTCATCTGCGAGGGTATCCACTTCCGCTATGTCGCCGGCCAGACCGTCGGCGCCGGTTTCGACCAGATCGGCAGCATTGTCGAGCCTCTGGTCTCCGCCGGCCGTGAGGCTCTGAGCTAGTCGGCCAATCTTGTTTGTTGCCAATCGTTCTTGTTGCCAATCACTTTTGTTATCAATACAACTCATCGCAATGTTTGTTATC
Organism: Micrococcales bacterium; assembly: GCA_003132125.1. Classification (GTDB taxonomy): domain Bacteria; phylum Actinomycetota; class Actinomycetes; order Actinomycetales; family Dermatophilaceae; genus UBA4719. Next base: position 6,673 of record PKWT01000343.1, read on the forward strand.
GCTCCTTGGAGGCACTTGTGAACAGCACCACCCAGCGCACTGCGATCGTCACCGGCGCGGCCCGCGGCATCGGCGCCGCAACCGCGATCCGCCTCGCCAAAGACGGGCATGCCGTCGCCGTCCTGGACCTCGACGAGGCATCGTGCGCGGGGACGGTGTCGGCGATCACCTCGTCCGGGGGCCGTGCCATCGCCGTGGGTGTCGACGTGAGCCAGCCGGATCAGGTCGACGTTGCCGTCGCCCGGGTCGCGGCCGAGCTCGGGGCGCCGACGATCCTGGTCAACAACGCCGGCATCATCCGCGACAACCTGATCTTCAAGATGACCGTCGAGGACTGGGACGCCGTCCTGAACGTGCATCTGCGTGGATCCTTCCTGATGACCAAGGCGGTGCAGGTCTACATGACAGCCGAGAAGTACGGCCGGATCGTCAACCTGTCCTCGACGTCAGCCTTGGGCAACAGGGGCCAGGTCAACTACTCGGCCGCCAAGGCGGGGATGCAGGGCTTCACCAAGACCCTGGCGATCGAGCTCGGACGATTCGGCGTGACCGCCAACGCGGTGGCCCCAGGCTTCATCGCCACGGACATGACCAGATCGACCGCCGAGCGGATGAAGATCTCGTTCGAGGACTTCCTGGCCGGGGCCGCGACACAGATCCCGGTCGGTCGCGTTGGCCAGCCGGAGGACATCGCGGCCACGATCTCGTTCCTCACCAGCGAAGAGGCCGGGTTCGTATCGGGCCAGGTCATCTACGTGGCTGGTGGCCCCGAAGACTGATCTGCCCCGGATGACTATTCGTTGCTGGCGCTACGGGCCACCCTGATCGCCAGCAACGAAGACAGATACCGTGGGGCCATGGGGCTGTTCACACCGAGCATCGAATCACTGGTCGACAGCGGGGACCTACGAGGTCTCGTCAGAAGGCTCGATCAGAAGGACAAGGACCACGCCAGTCAAGCTTTGGTCGGCGTCGGCGCGGCTGCGGTCCCGGCACTCATTGAGGCCCTGGGAACCGGGCGAGGCAAAGCCGCGACGGACGTTCTTGCCGAGATCGGCGTGCCCGCGCTCCCTTTGCTTGTGGGACTCATCTCCGGCGGCGACGAAACCAAGGTCGTTCAGGCCGGCGGTGTGATCCGCTCGATGCGAGAGAGGGACGTGTCGTTGCCGAGTGAGGTCGTGGCACCTCTCGTGCAGATCACCCAGGACGGGCAGGGGGTGTCGGAGAGACGACGGTTTGCGGCCTTGAATGCCTTGGGGCTGTTGAGCTACAGCGACGGTGGTGAGCTCCCGCTCCCGGGTCAGGAGGAGGCACCTCTGCGCACCTTGACCGGCCACACCGGCTGGGTCAACGGGTGTGCGCTGAGTCCGGACGGCAGCTGGATCGTCTCCGCCAGCGGCGACCAGACCTTGAAAGTGTGGGATACCGCCAGCGGAGAGTGCCTGCGCACCCTGGCCGGCCACACCAACTGGGTCTTCGGATGCGCGGTGAGCCCGGACGGCACCTGGATCGTCTCCGCCGGTGGTGATCGGACGCTGAAGGTGTGGGACGCAACCAGTGGCACGTGCCTGCGCACCTTGCACGGGCATGGCAGCTGGGTCAACGGGTGCGCGGTAAGCCCGGACGGCACCTGGATCGTGTCCGCCAGCGGCGACCGATACCTGAAGGTGTGGGACGCGGCCAGCGGCGACTGCCTGCACACTCTCGACGGCCACCTCAACTCGGCCACCTGGTGTGCCGTGAGCGCCGACGGCACCTGGATCCTTTCCGCCAGCCGCGACCGGGACCTGAAGGTATGGGACGCAGCCAGCGGCGACTGCCTGCGCACCTTGTCCGATCACACAGACCGAATTGAGGGGTGTGCGATCAGCCCGGATGGGCGCCGCGTCGTCTCCGCCAGCTGGGACAAGACGGTCAAGGTGTGGGACACGCAGAGCTGGCGCGTTGAGGGGTAAGAACCGGTTCGCATAGCCATCACCACTGGCTTCAAATCACCGTGTCCGGCAGGGATTGACTCAGCCGTCGCATCCCGGCGAGCCAACGATCGGGGTCAGCCGCGCGACTGGCATACATCAGGCCAACCTCAGCGTGGGGCAGAACCAGGAACCGCCCCACGTCGATCGCAGCCAACAACGCCGACGCGACGTCGTCAGCCTCGATCGCCGACTGACCCATGAGCGCTTTGCCTGCCGGGCCGGAGTCCTCGAGCATCCGCGTTTGCACTCCCTGTGGGCACACGGCATGCACGCGTACGCCCGCATCCGCATAGGTCATCGAAAGCCACTCGGCGAAGGCATAGGCAGCGTGCTTCGTGACGGCATAGGGCGCAGCACCCGGAATGGTGAGCAGTCCGGCTGCCGACACGGTGGAGATGAACATGCCATGCCCCTGCGAAACCCATTGCGGTATAAGGGCTTTGGATGCACGCACGTGTCCCATGACGTTGACCCGCCACGATATCTCCCAGGCATTCTCGTCAACATCGACCAATCCTGGGCGCGCCACCCCGGCGTTGGCGCAGTAGACGTCTATCGACCCCGCGAGCTCTCGGGCGGTGCCGATCAACAGCTCGACGCCGGCTTCGGTCGAGGCGTCGCAGGGCACCGCGATGCCGCCAACCGCCTCTGCGCTCTCATGCGCAGCGTCCGCGTCGAGGTCGTTGACAACCACCCTCGCGCCCTGAGCCGCGAACATCCTGGCGTATGCCGCACCGATCCCCCGCCCGGCTCCGGTGATCACGACGACCTGACCGGCGAAGCGGTTCACAGGCCACTGCCGAGGCTGACGCCACCGTCGATGACGAGGGTCTGCCCCGTGATCCATGACGAGTCGCTGGACAGGAGGAACGAGACGACGCCGGCGATGTCCTCGGGAACACCCAGCCGCTTGAGCGGGTATCTCGAGGCGACCTGCTCCTCACGCCCTTCGTACAGAGCCTGGGCGAAGTGGGTCTTCACGACGCCCGGGGCCACCGCGTTGACGCGGACATCCGGGCCCAGCTGGCTGCCCAGCTCGGCCGTGAGGTGGATCAACGCAGCCTTGCTCACGGCATACCAGCCCAGGACTCCGGTGGTGCGCAGGCCGGCGATCGAGGCGACGTTGACGATCGCGCCGCCAGGGGCCTCTGGCGTGCCGAGACCGGAGCCAACGGCCTTCTGGATCCAGCTGAAAGCGCCGAGAACATTGACCTCCAGGACCTTGCGGGCCGCCTCCGTGTCGGTGTCCAGCATGGGTCCGTAGGCCGGGTTGATGCCGGCGTTGTTGACCAAGAGGTCGAGGCGCCCGAAGGTTGCCCGGGCGGCCGCAACCACCTCGTCCTGGTGTGTCGGGTCGTCAGCTCGGCCCGCGATGGCCAGCGCATGCGCGGGACCGCCGAGCGCATCCACCGCCGCGGCGAGCGCCTCTGACTTGCGCGCCGTCATGACGACGCGAGCGCCATCGGCAACCAGCCGCCGTGCAATACCCAGGCCGATACCGCGGCTGGCGCCGGTGACGATCGCGACCTTGTTCTCGTGGGTGAGGCCCATGGGTCTGATGCTCCTTGCTTGCTGAGTTATCGCTCAAAGGCCGAGATCGCGGCCGATCAGCTCCTTCATTATCTCGTTGGAGCCCGCCCATATCTTGGTGACCCGGGCGTCGCGCCAGGCCCGCGCCACGCGGTACTCGTTCATGAAGCCATAGCCGCCATAGAGCTGCACGCAGGCGTCGAGCACGTCGTTCTGGACCTGCGCCGACCACCACTTGGCCTTTGCCGCGTCGATCGCGGTGAGCTTGTGCTCGTTGTGGGCCTCGATGCAGTCGTCGACATACGCCTGCGTCACCTCCAGCTTGGTCTGTAGCTCGGCGATGAGGAACTTGTTGTGCTGGAACGAGCCGATCGGCTGACCGAAGGCCTTGCGTTCCTTGACGTAGACGACCGTCTCGTTCAGGATCTGCTGCGCATGCGCGGTGTTGGACACGGCCGCACCCACACGCTCCTGGGGAACCCGCTCCATCATCGCGATGAACCCCCGGTCGACCTCACCGATGACATTCGCGCCGGGGAGGCGCACGTCGGTGAAGAACAGCTCGGCGGTGTCGGACTCGTCCTGGCCGACCTTGTCAAACTTGCGACCCCGCTCGAAGCCGGGCATGCCGGCCTCGACGCCGAACAACGTGATGCCCTTGGCACCCTTGTCCGGCGAGGTCCTTGCCGCGACGACGACGAGATCGGCCTGGTAGCCGTTGGTGATAAAGGTCTTGGAACCGTTGAGGATCCAGTCCTCACCGTCGCGCACCGCCGTGCTCTTGAGAGCCGCCAGGTCCGAGCCACCGCTGGCCTCGGTCATCGCGATCGCGGTGATGATCTCGCCGGTGCAGAAGCCAGGCAGCCAGCGTTGCTTCTGCTCCTCTGTGCCCAGGTCCACCAGATAAGGGGCGACGCAGTCGGTATGGATGCCGAAGCAGGAGGACGCCGCGGCGTTGAACGTGGAGAGCTCCTCGGCGAGGACCGCGTTGAACCTGAAGTCACGGGCCTCCGAGCCCCCGTAAGCCTCGGGGACCTCGAGCCCGAGCAGACCCTGCTTGCCCGCCTCGATCCAGACCTCCCGATCGATGCAGCGGGCATCGATGAACTGCTGGGCACGCGGTGCGAGGCTGCGTTCGACGAACTCCCGAGCCGTCTCGCGGAATGTCTCGTGGTCAGCGGTGTAGACGTTGCGTGGCATGTCATTCTCCGAATCACTAAGCGCTTGCTTAGTTTCGATCAGGTGGGGCATGCTGTCAACCATGACCGCGTCATCGACGCCGGCCGCCGGCCGTCACACAGGGGACTCTGTCCAGCGCTCAAGGGACTCTGTCCAGCGCCTCATGGATGCCGCCGTGGATGCCTTTGCCGACAAGGGATTTCACGCCACCAGCACCCGCGACATCGCCGCTCGGGCCAACATGAGCCCAGCCGGCGTCTACGTCCACTTCGCCAGCAAGCAGGATCTGTTGTTCCAGCTCTGCAAACGAGGACACGTCCTGGCCCTCGAGATCGTGATCAGCGCACGCGACAGCGCACACACTCCCCCAAGCCAGCTCGTGGCGATCGTCTCGGCCTTCGCCAGCTGGCATGCGGAGCAGTTCCGCACGGCCCGGATCGTTCAGTACGAGTTCTCCCACCTGACTCCCGAGCATCGCGCCGAGGTCCTCGCGGTGCGCAAGCAGATCGACGCCGTCGTCAGGAACGTCCTGCTGGCGGGTGTTGCCAGCGGCGACTTCGACGTCCCGGACATTGCCGTCACGACGCTGGCCCTGCAGTCGCTGACCATCGACGTCGCTCGGTGGTACGGGCCTGGGGTGCGGCGCACGCCTCAGGCGATCGGCACGGCGTACGGCGACCTTGCGCTGCGGCTCGTCCGCGCCTGAGCCAGCCACGTCCGTACCCTGATCCAAGGGGCGGACGGAGGATCAGCCGCGGGCAAGCTTGCGATAGGTCACACGGTGCGGCCGGGCGGCGTCGGCGCCGAGACGCTCGACCTTGTTCGCCTCGTAGGACTCGAAGTTGCCTTCGAACCAGTACCAGGCGCCCGGGTTATCTTCAGTGCCCTCGTAGGCGAGGATGTGCGTCACCACGCGGTCCAGGAACCACCGGTCGTGGCTGATGACGACGGCGCAACCGGGGAACTCCAGCAGTGCGTTCTCCAGAGAGCCGAGGGTCTCGACGTCGAGGTCGTTGGTCGGCTCGTCGAGCAGCAGCAGGTTGCCACCCTGTTTGAGGGTCAACGCCAGGTTGAGACGGTTGCGCTCGCCGCCGGAGAGCACNNCCGGTCATCTTCTGCTGGTCTGCGCCCTTGAAACCGAACTGCGACACGTAGGCGCGGGAGGGGATCTCGACATGGCCGACCTGGATGAAGTCCAGCCCGTCCGACACCGTTTCCCAGAGGTTCTTGTTCGGGTCGAGGCCGGAACGACCCTGGTCGACGTACGAGATCTTGACTGTCTCGCCGACCTTGACGTTGCCTTCGTCCGGGTCTTCGAGTCCGACGATGGTCTTGAAGAGTGTCGTCTTGCCGACACCGTTGGGGCCGATGACACCCACGATGCCGTTGCGGGGCAATGTGAATGACAGGTTGTCGATCAGCACGCGGCCGTCGAAGCCCTTCTGGAGGTCGTTGACCTCGATCACGGTGTTGCCCAGGCGCGGGCCCGGTGGGATCTGGATCTCGTCGAAGTCCAGCTTGCGGGTGCGGTCGGCCTCGGCGGCCATCTCCTCGTAGCGGGACAGCCTGGCCTTGGACTTGACCTGGCGGGCCTTGGCGTTGGATCGGACCCACTCGAGCTCGGCGGTCAGTCGCTTGGCGAGCTTGGCATCCTTCTTGCCCTGGACGGTGAGGCGTTCCCGCTTCTTGTCCAGGTAGGTCGAGTAGTTGCCCTCGTAGGGGTAGAGCCGGCCCCGGTCGACCTCAGCGATCCACTGGGCCACATTGTCCAGGAAGTACCGGTCGTGAGTGACGGCCAGGACGGCACCGTGGTAGGCCGCGAGGTGCTTCTCGAGCCACTGCACGCTCTCGGCGTCGAGGTGGTTGGTGGGCTCGTCGAGCAGCAGGAGGTCGGGTTTCTGCAGCAGGAGCTTGCACAGTGCCACCCTGCGGCGCTCTCCACCGGAGAGAATCGTGACGTCGGAGTCAGGCGGAGGACAGCGCAATGCGTCCATCGCCTGCTCGAGCTGGGAGTCGAGGTCCCACGCGTCAGCCGCGTCGATCTTCTCCTGGAGGTGGCCCATCTCCTCCATCAGCGTGTCGAAGTCGGCATCCGGCTCGGCCATCTCCTTCGAGATCGCGTTGAAACGGTCGACATCGGCCTTGATCTGGCCCAGTCCCTCTTCGACGTTGCCGAGGACAGTCTTCTCCTCGTTCAGCGGCGGTTCCTGGAGCAGGATGCCAACGGTGTAGCCCGGCGACAGCCGTGCCTCGCCGTTTGATGGCTGGTCCAACCCGGCCATGATGTGCAGGATCGTCGACTTGCCGGCACCGTTGGGGCCGACGACGCCGATCTTGGCACCGGGAAAGAACGACATCGTGACGTCGTCGAGGATGACCTTGTCGCCGTGAGCTTTGCGCGCTTTGGTCATGGTGTAGATGAACTCAGCCATGGGCGTCAGGTTATCCGGAGCATGGGGTCGCCTCCTAACTCACCGGCTGGCGCACCCGAACTCGCCAGCTGGCGCACCCNNGCTGGCGCACCCAACGCCCATCGCCGTTGGGCATCCTCCTAGCGGCTTCCGGCCCCGACCGTCTCGTAGACGTCGGTATCAGCGCTGGACACGTCGATTCCCCCGCTCGCTGCATGCGCGGACGCCTCCGTGGCCGGCTCGCCGTCACCGTCCTCCAGATAGTCGTCATCCGCCATCGCGGCATCGCGATCCAGCTGGTCGGCTGCATCCTGGACCTCGGGGTCGGCCATGCGGTCGTTCTGGTTCAGCTGAGGTTTGGCCACCTTCACAAACTTCGTCTGGCCCCAGCTCAGGTCGTGTCCAACGTTGTAGGCATCGATCTCGACGGTGGTGCCGCTGCGTTCCCCGTTGACCCACTGGTTGATCCTCATCCGCCCATAGACGAGCACCGGCTCGCCCTTCTTCAGCGAGTTCGCCAGGTTGACCCCCAGCGAACGGAAGGCCGTCACGTTGACAAAGTTCGTGCCGGCGTCGATGTACTCGCCGGTCTTGAAGTCCACGCGCCGCACGTTCGACGCCACCCGGAAGGTCACGAAGGGCACGCTCGCCTTCGTCGCGCGCGCCACGGGGTCGCCGACCACGTTGCCGCTGATCGTCACATAGGTCTCATTCATCGTCATCGCCTCATCTGTCTCATCGTCTGCTCGCCTATATCGGCGCGCGACTCCAGAGTGGGTATTCCGACCGACCGACGACAGGATCAAGCGCGGACCTGTGGGCGTTGGGGCGAAGGGTTACGCGGTTGTGGACAACTTGGCATTCACGCATCCGGGACGGAGCTGCCCGGCGTGTGTCGCTGTGGCGGGTCGATCGGCTCAGACGTGTCTGCGCGCGGTTTCGAGGTGCTCCCGCGTCATCCGGTGCCGGTCGAGAACCTCTTGCACCGGTGCGACCAGACGGTCGCGAGCAACCTGGGCCACCGCCTCGCGCAGACGAGCGGCCACGAAGGCCCTGCGCCGCCGAGCGCCGAGCCGGCCGATCGGCCGCACCACGAGGGACAACAGGGCCCCGAGGAGCAGACCCCCGACCAACAGAAGGAAGGGGTATGCCAGCCGTCCGACACCAGGAGCATCAACGTGCATCTGCAACCAGTTGAGCACCGCCAGAGCGGCGAGCCAGATGAAACCGGCAACAGCGGCGATGAGCAGGACCCACTGCAGTATCCCGAAGACGTTCCACCACAACGGGGCGCGCTTGCGGAGGGAGGTGTCAAGAACGGCTTGGTCCAACGCATCGGCAAGGTCGTCCCGTGCCGGCGTCGCAGCATCGGCGACCGCGTCAGCCCACACCGGCGGCAGTCCCTCACTGGCACGGTCCGCCAGCTCGCGCGCAGCCAGCGCCACGGCGGAACGCGCAGCCGGGGTCGCAGGCGGCAGTGACGATCGGCCCAGCACCAGACGAACGTCGGATTCCGTGATCCCACCCGAACGAACGGACGCGCCCTGGTTCAGCCGGAGCAGCTTGAGCTGTGCAGGACGCAGAGTCTTGACCCAGCGCGTGAGGGGCCAGCCGGTGCGCGCCCGAGTGGCTCTCCGATAGTCCCTCTCAACAGCGTCCAGGATGACCGGTATGCCGGCCGCGCGCTGGAGCGCGTCAACCAGGCTGGCGTCGGAATGGCCATCAAGGCTGGGCTCAGAATCGGCGACGCCGGAGCGCAACACCGTTGCGACGGAACGCAAGTCGGAGTCCAGACGCCTCACCGCCGCGTTCTGGCTCGCGACAATCTGACTGATCCGGTGACGCAGATCGACGATGCCGCTACCGTCCGCGGCCGACGTGGCGATCACCTCAGGGTCGGTGACGCCTTCCGTGCCGAGAAGTCGCACCAAGTCGTTCCGACACGCGGCGAGCATCTCGAGCGTCAGCCGATCTGCTTGGTTCAGGACCACGAGCGTCACAGCGTCCTGGGCCGAGAGCCGGGCGATGTACTCCTCGTGCAGACGAGCGTCGGCATACTTCTGGGGGTCGGTTACCCAGATGAAGACGTCGACCAGGTCGAGCAGGCGGTCCGCCTCCAGGCGATGGGTCTCCTCGTAGGAGTCGAAGTCGGGCAGATCCAGCAGCACCAGCCCGTCGAGCTCGAGCCCGGGCCCGGGCCCATACGCCGCGTAGCCCGTCTC
>PKWT01000069.1:0-7974 GCA_003132125.1 Micrococcales bacterium
CCCGAGCCGAGTTCGACGTCGAGGCCGCGCTGTCGGCGGTTCGTCCGATCTGTGACGACGTACGCACTCGCGGCGCCGAGGCATTGCGTGACCTGGGGGAGCGGTTCGACGGGGTCCGGCCCGGGCAGCTGCGCGTCCCTGCGGGGGTCCTGACTTCGGCTCTGGACCTGCTCGACCCTGACGTCCGTGCAGCCCTCGACGAGACCATCCGGCGGGCGCGCATCGTCCACGAGGACCAGCGCCGCGCCGACACGACCACCCAGGTGGCGCCCGGTGGAACCGTGACCGAGCGTTGGGTGCCGATCGACCGGGTCGGGCTCTACGTCCCTGGCGGCGTCGCGGTCTACCCCAGCAGTGTCGTCATGAACGTCGTCCCCGCACAGATCGCGGGCGTGGGCTCGATCGCGGTCACGAGTCCGCCGCAACGGGACAACGCCGGAGACTTCGTCGGCTATCCCCACCCGACCGTTCTGGCGGCGTGCGAGCTTCTTGGCATCCATGAGGTCTACGCCGTCGGGGGGGCTCAGGCGATCGCGATGTTTGCTTACGGCGCAAGGGAATCCGGCTTCGATGGCACGCCCAACGCCGGTGCAGTGGTCTGCGAGCCGGTCGCCATGGTGACTGGTCCGGGCAACATCTATGTCGCCGCAGCCAAGCGCCTGCTCAAGGGCGTGATCGGCATCGACGCCGAGGCCGGGCCGACCGAGATCGCGGTGTTGGCCGACGACAGCGCCGATGCCGAGCACGTCGCGGCCGATCTGCTCAGCCAGGCCGAGCACGACACGCTCGCCGCCTCGGTGCTCGTCACGGACAGCGAGGATCTCGCCCAACGGGTTGAAGCTGCGTTGGTGCGCAGGGTGTCGGCGACCAAGCACATTGAACGAGTCACGGCTGCCCTGTCTGGTCGGCAGTCAGGTGTGGTGCTCGTTGACGACATCGATGCCGCCATCACCGTGGTCAACGCCTATGCCGCAGAGCACCTGGAGATCCAGACCCGCGATGCGCGCGCGGTGGCCCTGCGGATCCGCAACGCCGGGGCGATCTTCGTGGGGGCGTTTTCGCCGGTGAGCCTTGGTGACTACTGCGCCGGCTCCAACCATGTGTTGCCAACGGGTGGATCGGCCGGCCACAGCAGCGGTTTGTCCGTGCAGTCGTTCCTGCGTGGCATCCACGTCGTGGACTACACCGAGGCCGCTCTGCGCGAGGTCGCCGGCCAGGTGATCACGTTGGCCGGCGCCGAGGACCTCCCGGGGCATGGCGANNACCGCCTATGGCGCACCGCAGCTGGACGTGCCGGTACCGTTGAACACCAACGAAAACTCGTATGCCGTGCCCCAACAGGTGGTCGATGCGATCCTGTCGTCCGTTGCCGAGGTGGTGCCAGGCCTGAACCGCTACCCGGACCGCGAGTTCGTCCGACTGCGCGAGGATCTGGCGGCCTACCTGACCCGGACCAGCGGCGCTGCCGTCACGGCTGGGCAGGTGTGGGCGGGCAACGGCTCCAACGAGGTGCTGCTGCACATCCTCCAGGCGTTCGGCGGGGTCGGCAGGGTTGCGCTCGGCTTCACCCCCACCTACTCGATGCACTCGATCATCACGGCGACCGTTGGCACCAGATGGGTCGACGGACAGCGCGGCGGCAGCGGCGGCGGTCCCTTCCACCTGGACGTCGCATCCGCGGTTGCCCAGGTCAAGGCACACCAGCCGAACATCGTGTTCCTGTGTTCGCCGAACAACCCAACCGGCACGGCGCTGGGGCTCGACGTCGTTGAGGCGGTCTATGACGCCGCGGGGCAAGCGCTCGTCGTGGTGGACGAGGCCTACGCCGAGTTCGCCCGCGCCGGCACGCCAAGCGCCCTGTCGCTTCTGGGAGGCCGGGACCGTCTGGTGGTCACCCGCACCATGAGCAAGGCATTCGCCTTGGCCGGTGCACGGGTGGGCTATCTCGCGGCGACCCCTGAGCTCACCGATTGCCTGCGACTCGTCCGTCTGCCGTACCACCTCTCGGCCACGACCCAGGCCGTCGCCTGTGCGGCGCTCGAGCACTCCGAGGTTTTGCTGGCAGCGGTGGAGCTCGTCAAGGTCCAACGCGACCGCATCGCGTCCGAGCTCGCCGAGATGGGCCTTGACCCGGTCCCGAGCGATGCCAACTTCGTGCTCTTTGGCGGGCTTGCTGACGAGCGGGCCACGTGGCAGTCGCTACTGGATCAGGGCATTCTGATTCGCGACGTCGGGTTGGCACACTATCTTCGTGTCACAGCAGGGACGCCCCAGGAGACCGAGGCATTCCTCGGGGCGATGCGTCGCCTCGCCCCGACCGACCGGCAGGAGCAGTCCTCATGACCCAACAGGACACCGAGCGCAACCACGGGGACGCCGTGCCGCCCAGCGCAGCTCTGGCCGCACCTCGCATCGCGCACCTGACGCGGTCGACGGCCGAGAGCACGGTCGAGGTCGAGCTCAACCTTGACGGCAGTGGCGACTCCCGGATCAGCACCGGTGTGCGCTTCTACGACCACATGCTCGCCAGCCTTGCCAAACACTCGCTGATCGACCTCAACGTCGAGGCCACCGGCGATGTCGACGTCGACGCCCACCACACGGTCGAGGACGTCGCCATCGTCCTGGGTGACGCCTTTCGCGAAGCGGTGGGCGACAAACGTGGGATCTCACGCTTCGGCGATGCGACCGTCCCCCTGGATGAGGCGCTCGTGCAGGCGATCGTGGACGTCGCCGGGCGTCCGTACTTCGTCCATGAGGGTGAGCCCGAAGGCCAGGCGTACGCCCTCATCGGCGGCAACTATGCAGGGTCACTGACCCGGCACGTGTTGGAGACCTTCGCCCAACACGCTGGCATCGCGCTGCACGTGCGGGTCTTGTCCGGTCGGGATCCGCACCACGTGGTCGAAGCACAGTTCAAGGCCGTGGCTCGGGCGCTGCGGGCCGCTGTCGCACTGGACCCCCGCGTGAAGGGCATCCCGAGCGCGAAAGGCAGTCTCTAATCCCGTGACCGTGCCGTGGCACTCCGCCCGTCAGGGGCGGGGGATGCTCATCCTGAGGGGCACGCCGGACGCGGTCTCGACCTGGGCCCGGCGTGGTCTTGCGCCTGTGCACGTCGTGCCTCTCAATGGCTGGACTGCGGTGCTTCCAGCCGGACCGTCTCGTGCGCTACCACCGTATGACGACACGATCCAGACACTGGCGGGGCGCCACGTGGCCTCTCGACTGCGTTCTGCCATTGGCCTTTTCGCGGTCGACGGCAACGCAGTGGTCACCGTCCACCCCACCGGGTGGCGGGCCATACCGAGGTGGTTCGTGTGGTCTCCGGGACGGGGTGTGGCGCGCCCTTGGCACCTGGCCCCGGGGCGCCCGGCAGACCTGGTGACCGCCGCCGGCATCCGCGACGCAAGGGTTCGCCGTGATGTCAGGGACACCCTTGTCGAGGCTGGCGGTGATGCTGACGGGGTGCTTCACGACCTGATGGCCCTGCTGTTGTTGCCGGGGTCCGATCTGCTCGACGGAGGACAAGACCCCGCCACCGCCGAAGGTTCAACCCTGGTTGAGCCGGACGCGCAGCAGATCATCAAGTTCGAACGGATCGTCAGTGACCAGGCCCTGCATCGGGCCGAGCTGGAGGACGACTAGGTGGCCGCGCATGTGGTGGTGCTGGACTACGGCAGTGGCAACGTCCGCTCGGCGGTCCGCATGCTCGAGCGCGTGGGAGCCAGTGTCGAGCTGAGCGCCGACCATCGGGCCGTTCTGTCCGCAGATGGCCTCTTCGTGCCGGGAGTGGGCAACTTCCACGCCTGTATGCGCGGCCTGCGGGCTGTGGACGGCCCTCGCCTGATCGACGTTCGGCTCGCGGGCGGCCGACCCGTGATGGGGGTCTGCGTGGGGATGCAGGTTCTCTTTGATGGGTCGACCGAGCCCAGCGTGGGCGGACAGGAAGACGGCTTGGGGGAGTGGCCTGGCGTTGTCGAGCGGCTTGCCGCGGCGGTCGTCCCGCACATGGGATGGTCGGCCGTGAAGGCTGCAGCAGGCTCTCGTCTCTTCGCCGGGGTCGAGAACGAGCGTTTCTACTTCGTCCACTCCTATGCGGCCCTGCAATGGATTCTCGAACCCGAGGGCAGCATGGTCGTCATGGCCCCGAAGGTGAGCTGGGCCGAGCACGGGTCAGCTTTTGTCGCGGCGGTCGAGAACGGGCCCTTGGTGGCCACCCAGTTCCACCCTGAGAAGTCCGGGGACGCCGGTGCCCGGCTGCTCGAGAACTGGGTGGCGTCATTGTGACCGATGAGCAACCACTGACCGATGATCGACCAATAGGGAGTCACACCATCGTGCCCTCAGCCCCCCGTCTTGAGCTCCTTCCCGCCGTCGATGTCGCTGACGGTCAGGCCGTTCAGCTCGTCCAGGGTGTCGCTGGCACCGGCGGGCAGTTCGGTGACCCGTGGAGCGCAGCCAAAGCCTGGCAGGACCAGGGCGCCGAGTGGATCCACCTGGTCGATCTCGATGCCGCCTTCGGCCGCGGCACCAACCGTGAGCTGCTCGCCAGCATCGTCGGCCGGCTCGACATCTCGGTGGAGATGTCCGGTGGCATTCGTGACGCCGAGAGCCTCGAGGCCGCGTTGGCTACCGGGTGTCGGCGGGTCAATCTCGGCACGGCTGCCCTCGAAGATCCTGAGTGGACGGCCCGGGCCATCACGGAATACGGCGACCGCATTGCGGTGGGGCTCGACGTCCGCGGAACCACCCTGGCGGCTCGAGGCTGGACCCAGGAGGGCGGCGACCTCTGGGAGACTCTCGATCGGCTCGATGGGGAGGGCTGCGCCCGTTACGTCGTGACCGACGTCAACAAGGACGGCATGCTCAAGGGTCCCAATCTCGAGCTGTTGCAGCAGGTATGCGCGCACACCGACCGCCCGGTCGTCGCCTCTGGTGGGGTGTCGACCCTCGCCGACCTCGAAGCGATTCGCGCCCTGGTCACGCTGGGGGTCGAGGGGGCGATCGTCGGGTCGGCCCTCTACCGACACGCATTCACCCTGCCGCAGGCACTTGACGTGGCCGGCCGACCATGACCGACGCGCGTCACGACACGCCGTCCTCCGACTCGTCCGGGATGCCGTGGACCGGACGTGCGCTGAGGGGCACAGGATTTGATGATGATCTGGGCGAGGCTGACATCGACCTGATCGCGGCGCTGGACGATCCGCACGACGAGACAGGCTTGATGAAGGCCGTGTCACGCGCACGGCTGCTCGTCCCCATCGTTGCCGCGCCATCCGAGGTCGACGACTCAGCCGAGCCAACGGTCGAGAAGCTCGCCCTGAAGAGCGCCACCGACATGGCCGTGGTGACCCTGACCTGGCCGGACGGGCAACGTGCGCTACCGGTCTTCAGCAGCCTCGCCGCGCTCTCGGTGTGGGATGCCGCCGCGCGCCCCTCCCTGGTCACCAGCGCAAGGGCCGCTCAGTCAGCGGTCTCCGAGCGCTGTGACGTGATGCTGCTCGACCTGGGCTCGGGACACGAGTGCGTGCTGCGTCCCAGCATGGTTTGGGCCTTGGCGCAGCAGCGTGAGTGGCTGCCCGCGCATACCGATCCCTTTGTGACACAGGCACTTTCGCGAGCAACTGCCGACGAGGCAGACGTGATCGACTGCGTCGGCGAGAGCGATCCCGTCGGGGCCGGCATCCTGCGCGTCGTGCTGCGCCTGCGTCCGGGGCTCGACTCGGCCCAGGTGCAGGCGCTCGCGACTCGCGTCGGCGAGCAGATCGCCACGGACGGCGAGGCTCGGGCGCGGATCGACGGCCTGGCGTTCACCATCAGCCAAGCCTGAGAGAAACCCTGTCGTCAGCTGGCCGTGAGCTGTGAAAAACTCGGTCTCATGGCGCTCGATCCGTACCGCCGCGTGCTGTCCGTCCCCGCTCTGCGACAGGCGCTGCTCCTCGGCATCCTGGTGCGTATCCCCATTTTTGCCGGTGGCGTGATCCTCACCCTCCACGTCGTCCAGACCCTCCACCGTGACTACGGCTCTGCGGGGCTCGTCAGCGCCGCGGCCACCATCTGCATCGCGGTCAGCGGACCATGGCGTGGCAGGTTGCTGGACACCAAGGGCCTGCGTCGCGTGGTCCTGCCCTCGTTGGTCATCACCGCGGTCTGCTGGTCGATCGCGCCTTTCGTGGGCTACCTCCCGTTGCTCCTGCTTGCGGCGCTTGCCGGCCTGTTCGTCGTCCCGACGTTCTCGATCATCCGGCAGGCGGTCATCACGGCTGTGCCCGGGAGCGATCGGCGCACAGCGCTGTCGCTGGACTCTGTGGCGGTTGAGCTGTCGTTCATGATCGGGCCGATGCTCGGCGTCTGGGCGGCCACCATCTGGTCGACCGGCTTGGTCCTGTTCACCGTCGAGATGCTGGGCGTCGTGGCCGGCTTCGGCCTCTGGTGGGCCAACCCCGTCCTGCATCAGGAGCATGTTGACGCGGCTGGCGCGGTCGGCGACCCCATCGGGAGTCTGCCGCGCAGCGCATGGTTTCGGCCGCGGTTCCTGGCCATGTGCGGTGCTGCGGCGGCCACCACGATCGTTCTCTCCGGCTCCGACATCGCGTTTGTCGCAGTCTTGCGCGATTTCGACAAGATCTCCCTGATCGGCCCGGTACTCGCCATCTGGGGTCTCGGATCCCTGATCGGCGGTCTCGTCTATGGTGCGCTCCACCGGTCGATCCCGGCCTTTCTGCTCCTGGGCGCACTGAGTGTTGCGACCATCCCGATGGCCCTCGCCCCGAGCATCTGGCCGCTCGCAGCGCTGGCCTTCCTGTCGGGGCTGCCCTGCGCGCCGACGATTATCGCCACGGTCGACCAGGTGAGCAGGATCGTGCCCGAGGCGGCCAGGGGAGAGGCCATGGGCTGGCACGGGTCCTTCATGACGGCCGGTTCCGCGCTGGGCGCACCAGTAGCCGGCGTGGCGATCGACCACTGGGGTTGGGGCGGTGGGTTCGTCACTGTCTCCCTCGTCGGGCTCGGGGTGGCGCTGGTCGGGGCAGGTGCGACGCACACCCATCGCCGCCTTCGCGCGCAGGCGACGACCGGCTGAGGATTGGGAGTCTGGAGGTCGCGCTGGTAGCGTTATGGATTGACCAGCTGTGTCAACGGGTAGCCCTTGGGTCGCTCAACGTCACAGTGTGCAAGAGAAGCCAAGCAAGTCGCTTCCACCCGCGTCGGCGCGCTCGCAGTTCACTGCGGCAAGCTGCCGGGTTCCAGGTCCGCCCGGCTGGGGCGTCGCACCGATGGTGCGCCGTGGCAGACGTGCAGCGTATGACGCGTGCTTGCCACCCGTCATACGCGGCGGTTTGGTTGGATGCTCCTTGTTCTCAAAGCTCCTCGCGCACCACTCGGTGGCGGGGAGCTTTTCCCGTCTCTGATGGTTGCCTTGACGGACAACACTGTCCCCCTTGACGGACAACAAAGGAGAACCACATCAGCGAACCTCGTATCAACGACCGGATCCGGGTCCCGGAAGTGCGGTTGGTTGGCCCCAATGGTGAGCAGGTCGGCATCGTGCGCGTCGAGGACGCGTTGCGACTCGCTGCCGAGTCGGACCTTGACCTGGTCGAGGTGGCNNGACTACGCCACCAAGAAGGGCCACGTCGAGCGGTTCCTCAAGTCTGGCGACAAGGTCAAGGTGACGATCATGTTCCGCGGTCGCGAGCAGTCCCGGCCCGAGCTCGGCTTTCGCCTGCTGCAGCGCCTCGCCGAGGACATCGGCGAGCTCGGCTTTGTCGAGAGCACGCCCAAGCAGGACGGCCGCAACATGATCATGGTGATCGGTCCGACCAAGAAGAAGGCCGAGGCCAAGGCTGAACAGCGCCGCAAGCGCGAAGAGGCCGGCCCCGGTGGCGCAGCGCCGACCAAGGTGGCTACGGGCACTGTCGAGGCTGCCCCCCCAGTTGCCGAGACCCCGTTGGTTGTTCCTGAGGTGGTTGT
>PKWT01000069.1:8029-18814 GCA_003132125.1 Micrococcales bacterium
CGCCGGCCGCCAAGGTTGCTACCAAGAAGGCTGCTGCCAAGAAGGCCGTTTCCAAGGTTGCCGACACCAGCGCCGAGACCGAGGTCACGACCGCTGACTAGAGCCAAGAGCTTCACGACAGAACCCCGCGGGTCGGCGACGACCCGCACAACTGAAGGAGATCGGCCCCATGCCGAAGATGAAGACCCACAGCGGCGCCAAGAAGCGCTTCCGCCTCACCGGCACCGGCAAGGTCATGCGTGAGCAGGCCGGTGGCCGCCACCTGCTCGAGCACAAGTCTTCGAAGAAGACCCGCTCTATCGCGAACGACGTGGAGCTGGCAAAGCCCCAGGCCAAGAAGATCAAAAGGCTTCTCGGCAAGTAGTCGAAAACGGTTCAGAGTCGACGTTCAGCGTCAAGAACGTTCAGACACCATCACGTCAGCTCCGCTGACAATGACATCCAAGACATCCAACAGCTCCACTGACAATGACAATGACAGCTCCGCCGATTGCGGAAGCCGATATGTCTCGGTCCGCGTCAGCAGGAAAATCAAGGCAAGGAGTCTCACGTGGCACGCGTGAAACGGGCGGTAAACGCCCACAAGAAGCGCAGGGTTGTTCTCGAGCGCGCCAGCGGCTATCGCGGACAGCGTTCGCGCCTGTACCGCAAGGCCAAGGAGCAGGTCACCCACTCTCTCGGTTACGCCTACCGCGACCGCCGCGCCCGCAAGGGTGACTTTCGTCGCCTCTGGATCCAGCGGATCAACGCCGGCGCCCGCGCCAACGGCATGACCTACAACCGCTTCATCCAGGGTCTGAAGGCTGCCGAGATCGAGGTCGACCGGCGCATGCTGGCCGAGCTCGCCGTCAGCGACGTCGCAGCCTTCGCCGCCCTGGTCGAGATCTCTCGGGCGAACGCGCCGGCGCAGCCCACGCACGCCGCAGTCTGAGTCACACGTTGGCCGCGCGCCGGTTCGACACCCCGAAGATCTGACCACAGATGCTGACCAACATCAGCTCCGACCGGGTCAGATCAGTGCGGGCGTTGAGCCGGCGCGCGGTGCGTGAGCGTGAGGGACTGTTCCTTGCCGAAGGCCCACAGGCCGTTGGCGAGGTCGTCGCGCACCGTCCCGATGCGGTCAAGGATCTCTACGTCGACGCGCAGGCGGCTGGCCGACATACGGTCGTGCTGGAGACGGCGCAGACGGCTGGCCTGAGCATCCGCGAGGTCAGCTCCGACGTTCTCTCCGCCATGTGCGACACCAAGGTCCCGCAGGGGATCGTTGCAGTCTGTCGGCCCATCGATGTCGACCTCGACGTGGTGCTTGAGCTGCGCCCGAGGCTCCTGGTGATCCTGACCAACATCCGCGACCCAGGCAATGCCGGGACCGTCATCCGCAGCGCCGATGCGGCTGGAGCCGACGCCGTCCTGCTCAGCGACTCCAGCGTCGACATCTACAACCCCAAGGTGGTTCGATCGACCGTTGGGTCGCTGTTCCACCTGCCGATCGTGACAGGTGTGCCCATCCCGGACCTGCTGGATCGCGTCCGTCGCTCCGGGCTTGTGTTGCTGGCCGCCGACGGTTCCGGGCAGTCGTTGCTGGGCGAAATGGACCTGGCCATACCCCACGCGTGGGTGATGGGAAACGAGGCCTGGGGACTCGGATCCGACGTCCTCGAGGCCTGCGACGACGTGGTGCGGGTTCCGATCTACGGCAAGGCCGAGTCGCTGAACCTGGCGATGGCGGCGACCGTTTTCCTGTATGCGTCAGCGTCCGTGCAGCGCAGTGACCCCGCGAGTCGGTAAAGTCACCTGTATGGGACAAGGGGTGAGTTCACAGGACGGGGCGCTATCCGACGGATGGCACTCCGACGTTTGTGACGCCCACCCCGACGGACTTCTGGTGGCCGACGAGCAGGGGTTCATCGTCTACGTCAACAAACGAGCCGCCGTGATCATCGGAACCCCTTCCTCCGAGCTGCTCGGCCACGACATCCGGACGGCGCTTCCGTTGCAGGAGAATGACGGTCGATCCTGGTGGGCCTGCACCGATCCCTGGAAGGGCCTGGCGACCCGCACCGGTCACCGCGAGAAGCTGCTGATCATCCCCGGACGGGACGAGGTCCTGGTGACCTCCCGCTATGTCCGCCCCGGACGCAGTATGCCGGTCACCCAAGTTGTCGTGGCACTGCGCGACGCAGAGGCACGACGCCGCGCAGAGGCCAACAACTCCGCCCTGATCTCCACGATCGCCCACGAGCTGCGCTCGCCCCTCACATCGGTGAAGGGTTTTTCTTCCACGCTTCTGCGTCGCTGGGATCGTTTCACCGACGACCAGAAACGGTTGATGCTGCAGACCATCGAGGCCGATGCGGACCGTGTCACCCGATTGATCACCGAGCTCCTGGATATCTCCCGGATCGACTCCGGACGCCTCCAGGTGCGCAAACAGCCGGTGGACGTTACCGCAGCCATCAACCGGCACATCGAACGTTTCGTGGCAAGCGGCTACGACCGGGAGCGGTTCGCTCTCAGCAACGGGCATGACGTGGTGCTGCCCGAGGTGTGGGCCGACCCTGACAGGCTTGACCAGATCCTCGCAAACCTGATGGAGAATGCCGTGCGCCACGGGGCGGGTACCGTCAGCATGTCCGTTGCTCCGATCGGTCGCGAGGGCGACGAGGCCCTTGCCGTCACCATCAGCGACGAGGGCGAGGGCATCTCGCCCGAGCAGTACCCCATGATCTTCACCCGCTTCTGGCATGGGCGCACCCGCGGCGGCACCGGCTTGGGCCTGTACGTCGTACGAGGACTCGTCGAAGCCCACGGTGGGACGATCAGCGTCGGCCGTGCAGCGGCCGGAGGGGCCGAGTTCAGGTTCACGTTGCCTGCCGGCACCCCTGAGCACGTCGTCTGAACCACCACCACCACCACGCCAACAGATTTGAAAGCGATGTCTGGACCCAACAAGACCTATGACCCCGTCGAAGTCAGCGCGCTCGATCCGATTGCCCTCGCACAGGCTGTCGCCGAAGCCCTGGCTGCCTTCGCAGCCGCCGACTCGCTGGACTCCCTCAAGGCGGCGCGCCTGGCACACCAGGGTGACTCGAGCGCCTTGTCCCAGGCCAACCGCGAGATTGGTGCCCTGCCCCCGACCGCCAAGGCCGAGGCCGGCAAGCGAGTCGGTATGGCGCGCGGGCAGGTCGCCAAGGCGTTGGCGACCCGTCAGAGCGAGCTCGAGGTCGAGCGCGATGCACGCTTGCTCGTCGAGGAGGCGGTCGACGTCACCGCGCCGGCTGCCCGCCGTCCTGTCGGTGCGCGACATCCTCTCGAGCTCATCTCCGAGCGCATCGGCGACATCTTCGTGGCCATGGGCTGGGAGATCGCCGAGGGGCCCGAGCTCGAGTCCGAATGGTTCAACTTCGACGCGCTCAACCTGGGGGCCGACCACCCGGCGCGCCAGATGCAGGACACGTTCTTCGTGGACCCGCCGGACGCCGGCCTCGTCCTGCGCACGCACACATCCCCGGTTCAGGTCCGGTCGATGCTCGAGCGCGACCTGCCGCTGTACATCGTCTGTCCCGGCAAGGTGTTCCGCACCGACGAGCTCGACGCCACGCACTCTGCGGTGTTCCATCAGGTCGAGGGACTTGCGGTTGCCGAAGGCCTGACAATGGCGCACCTGCGGGGAACGCTCGATCACTTCGTCGAGGCGCTGTTTGGCGCAGGCCTGGAGACTCGCCTGCGACCGTCATACTTCCCCTTCACCGAGCCCAGCGCCGAGCTCGACTTCCGGTGCTTCGTGTGCGGTGGGTCAGATGATCACTGCCGCACGTGTGGTGGCACCGGCTGGATCGAGTGGGGCGGTTGCGGGATGGTCAACAGGCACGTTCTCACGGCCTGTGGCATTGATCCCGACCGCTACACCGGCTTCGCGTTCGGCATGGGCATCGAGCGGGCGCTGATGCTGCGCCACGGGGTCAAGGACATGCGCGAGATGGTCGAGGGTGACGTGCGGTTCAGCACGCAGTTCGGGATGGAGATCTGATGCGGGCGCCAGTTTCATGGCTGCGTGAGTACGTCGAGGGGGCGCCGGTCGCAACAGGTCGCGAGGTGGCAGCCAGCCTGGTTCGTCTGGGTCTGGAGGAGGAGGACCTGCACGGTGGCGACATCACCGGCCCGCTTGTCGTGGGTCGCGTCCTCGAGCTCGTCGAAGAGCGGCAGAAGAACGGCAAGGCGATCCGCCGGTGCCAGGTCGACGTGGGCCAGCACGGTCAACGGATCTCCGAGGGCACGCCTCAGGGGATCGTCTGTGGCGCCACCAACTTCGCGGTCGATGACCTCGTCGTCGTCGTGCTGCCGGGGGCCGTCCTGCCCGGTGGTATCCACATCTCCGCCCGCAAGACGTACGGCCAGGTCAGCAACGGGATGATCTGCTCGGCAGCCGAGCTTGGCATCGGCTCCGGTCCTGACGCCACTGACGGCATCATCGTGCTGCAGTCGTTGCTCGGCGATGACGCCGCGGCCAAGCTGACCCCCGGAGACGACGCGATCGAGCTCCTTGGCCTGGCCGACGAGGTCGTTGAGGTCACCGTCACTCCCGACCGCGGCTACTGCCTCAGTATGCGCGGCATGGCCCGCGAGTACGCCCATGCCACGGGCGGAACCTTCCGCGATCCTGCCAACATCCAGACGGCATCGGCCAACGACAGCGGGTATGCCGTTCAGCTGACCGACGAGGCACCGCTGAACGACCGCACGGGCTGTGATCGATATGTGGCACGAGTGGTGCGCGGGATCAACGCGTCAGCAGTCTCGCCGCCGTGGATGCAGAAGCGGCTCACCCAGATGGGGATGCGGCCCATCTCGCTTGCGGTCGACGTCACCAACTACGTGATGCTCCTGCTCGGCCAGCCGTTGCACGCGTTCGACGTCTCGACCCTGCGAGGGCCGATCGTCGTACGCCGAGCGCTGGCCGGCGAGACGCTGACGACCCTTGACGATGTGGTGCGCACGCTGTACCCGCAGGATCTGCTGATCACCGACGGTGGCACAGCTGTGCTGGCCATCGCCGGGGTGATGGGTGGCGCCACCTCGGAGGTTGGCGCGTCCACGACCGACGTGCTGGTCGAGGCGGCGCACTTCGACCCGACCTCGGTGGCGCGCTCCTCTCGTCGCCACAGGCTGATCACGGAGGCTTCCAAGAGATTCGAACGCGGGGTGGACCCGGACATCACCGCCGTTGCCGCCCAGCTGGCTGTCAACCTCCTGGTGGAGTTCGGTGGGGGAGTCGCCGATGAGGGCGTCACGGACGTGGATCACCGTCCGGCACGTGCTCGGATCGATCTCGACCCGAGCCTGCCGGCCCGGCTGGTCGGCCTGCCGTACAGCCGCGCGGAAGTCATCGCCACCCTGCGCGAGATCGGCTGCGACGTTCTCGAGCTGTCCGGATCCGGATCAGAGTCCGGGACACCGGCTGACTCGTCCGTGCTGTCGGTGCTGCCGCCGTCATGGCGTCCGGACCTGACCAACGGGCCTGACTTCGTCGAGGAGGTCGTGCGACTTCGTGGCTACGAACAGATCCCTTCGGTCCTTCCGCAGGCGGGTAGCGGCCGCGGGCTGACCCACGGCCAGCGCGTCCGGCGCGTTCTGGCCAACTTCCTTGCCGCGCAAGGCTTTGTCGAGGTACTGACCTATCCGTTCGTGTCGCCACAGAGCCATGACGACCTGGGGCTGCAGGCGGATGACCCACGCCGTCACACCGTGCGTATTGCCAACCCGCTGTCTGACGAAGCGCCGCTGATGCGGACCTCCGTGCTGTCGACGCTGGTCGAGGCGCTGCGCCGCAACGTCTCTCGTGGTCAGCGTGATACGGCTGTTTTCGAGCTCGGGCTTGTCACACGACCGAGCGGCGCACTCCGGGCGGCGCCCGTCCCCGGCACCCAGGCTCGTCCGGACGACGCGACGCTCACGAAGATCCTGGCGGCTGTTCCAGCGCAGCCGCGGATGATTGCTTTTGCGCTGACCGGCGCGTCCGACCGGGCCGGATGGTGGGGACCCGGCCGTCCGGCTGACTGGGTCGATGTGGTCGGTGCCGCGAGGGCCATGGCATCGGCGCTTGCGATCGAGCTGGTGGTCACGGCCGATGACCATGCGCCATGGCACCCCGGTCGATGTGCACGCCTGGCGCTGGCTGACGGCACGGTTGTGGGTCACGCCGGAGAGCTGCACCCCAAGGTGGTGGCTGCCGTCGGCCTGCCACCACGCACCTGTGTCGGCGAGCTGAACGTCGATGTCCTCACCTCGGCGTCTGAAGCCAGGGTCCAGGCACGCGAGCTGTCGACCTACCCCGTGGCACGCAGCGATGTTGCCCTTGTCGTCGATGAGCAGATCAACGCAGCTGCTCTTGAGTCCGCCCTGCGGCAAGGGGCGGGCGAGCTGCTCGAATCGGTCTCGCTCATGGACATCTATCGCGGTGACCAGATCGGGCCGGGGCGCAAGTCGCTGGCCTACCACCTGGTCTTCCGCGCACCTGACCGCACCCTGACCACGAAAGAGGTCAACGGGCTTCGGGATCTGGCGGTCGCGTCCGCCGCGTCCGCCGTGGGCGCCGTCCAACGCTGAACCCGACGTGCCTCATCCTGCATAAAGTCCCAAAGGTATGTATAGTCATACAATGGTGACGGCGGCGATTGCGGGTGCCAGCGGCTATGCCGGGGGAGAGATCCTCCGGCTGCTGCTCGGCCACCCCAACATGCACGTGGGGGCCGTCACGGCCGCATCCAGCGCAGGCGCCAGCCTGGGCTCCATCCACCCGCACCTCCCGGCCTTGGCCGACCGCGTGATCCAGGAGACCACGCCGGAGACGTTGGCCGGCCATGACGTCGTTTTCCTCGCCCTGCCCCACGGCGCCTCGGCTGCGCTGGTGGACCAGCTGCCGGATGACGTGATCGTGATCGACTGCGGTGCCGACTTCCGGTTGGCCGACGCCGTGCAGTGGAAGCACTTCTACGGCAGCGACCACGCGGGAACCTGGCCCTACGGGTTGCCCGAGCTTCCGCTGCCGCAAGGACACAAGGGCCGCGAGGCGTTGGTGGGGGCTCGCCGGATCGCCGTCCCCGGCTGCTATCCCACGGCGTGCACGTTGGCGCTCGCGCCAGGGTTCGTCGAGGGACTTCTCGAGGTGGACGACGTCGTCATCGTTGCGGCAAGTGGCACCTCGGGTGGGGGCAAGTCGCCGGCGCCGCACCTTCTGGGGGCAGAGACCATGAGCTCCATGTCGCCCTATGGTGTCGGCGGCGTTCATCGGCACACCCCCGAGATCGAGCAGAACCTCGGCGCTTCCGCCGGGCACCCCGTGACCGTCTCGTTCACGCCCACTTTGGCGCCGATGCCGCGCGGCATCCTGGCCACGTGCACGGCCAAGGCGAAGCCCGGACTCACGGCGGCCACCCTGCGCGACGCCTGGCACGCGGCCTACGACGACGAGCCCTTCGTCCACCTGCTGCCGCAGGGACAGTGGCCCCGGACCGCAGATGTGCTGGGCAGCAACAACATCTACCTCCAGGTTGCGCTGGACGAACGAACCGGACGAGTCATTGCCGTGGCCGCTGTGGACAACCTGACCAAGGGCACCGCAGGGGCAGCCGTCCAGTGCGCCAACCTGGCCTTGGGGCTGTCCGAGACCACCGGACTGCCCACCACAGGGGTGGCCCCGTGAGCACCGGTGACGTGGGCACCGGTGACTTGGGTGCCACTGACATGGTCCGAGCAGCGGGTCGTCAGAGCCAGTTGGACGCAGCCACCAAGGCCCAGACGCTGGTCGAGGCGTTGCCGTGGCTCGAGCGTTTTCGGGGGGCGCTCATCGTCGTCAAGTACGGCGGGAACGCCATGGTCGACGACGCGCTCAAGGCGGCGTTCGCCCAGGACATCGTGTTCTTGCGCTATGCCGGGCTGCGACCGGTGGTCGTGCACGGCGGCGGCCCGCAGATCGCAACCATGCTGGATCGGGTCGGCCTGGTCACCGAGTTCAAGGCCGGTCTGCGGGTGACCACCCCCGAGGTCATGGAGGTCGTCCGCATGGTGCTGACCGGTCAGGTGGGGCGTGAGCTTGTCGGGCTGCTCAACCAGCATGGCCCCGTGGCGGTGGGCTTGTCCGGCGAGGACGCTGGTCTGTTCGGGGCGCGCAAACGGGTAGCGATCATCGATGGCCTCCCGGTGGACCTTGGTCTGGTCGGTGACGTCGAAAGCGTGAATCCCTCCGCGGTCATGGACATCCTGGACGCCGGGCGGATCCCTGTGGTCTCGACGGTGGCCCCCGACCTCGACGTCGACGGCCAGGTCCTCAACGTCAACGCGGACTCTGCCGCGTCAGCCCTCGCGGTCGCGCTGAAGGCCGAGAAGCTTGTGGTGCTCACCGATGTCGAGGGCGTCTATGCCAACTGGCCTGACAAGGACTCCTTGCTCTCGCGGCTGACGGTGAGTGCGGCGGCAGATCTGATGACCCGGGTGAGCGAGGGCATGGTGCCCAAGCTGGAGGCGTGCGTGCGGGCCGTGACCCAGGGAGTTCCGCAAGCGCACGTCATCGATGGACGGCAACCGCACTCGCTGTTGCTCGAGGTATTCACCAGTGAAGGCATCGGAACGATGATCGTCCCGGACACAGCATGAGGCCGGCCGTGGACAGCGCGACCTATCTGGATCGCTATGCACATTCGGTGATGGGCGTCTTTGGGCGACCCAAGGCTGTCCTGACCCGCGGCGAGGGCTGCTACGTATGGGACGCCGACGGCAAGCGCTATCTCGACCTGCTCGCCGGGATAGCCGTCAACGCGCTTGGCCACGGACACCCCGACGTGGTCGATGCGGTCTGCAAGCAGGCTGCGTCCCTGATTCACGTGTCCAACTTCTTCGCCACACCGCCACAGATCGAGCTGGCCGAGCGGCTGCTGGCGGTCGCCGGCGCACCTGACGGGTCTGCAGTCTTCTTCGGAAACTCGGGCACCGAGGCGATCGAAGCCGCGATCAAGCTGAGTCGTCGGACCGGCCGCACCGCTCTGGTCGCTGCAGAAGCGTCCTTCCATGGGCGCACCACGGGGGCTCTGGCACTGACCCACAAGCTCGCGTATCGCGAGCCGTTCGCGCCGTTGATGCCATCCGTCACCCACGTCCCGCTCAATGATGAACGGGCTCTTCGTGCCGCTGTCACCGATGACGTCGCCGCACTTTTCCTGGAGCCCATCCAGGGCGAGGCGGGAGTCGTGGCAGCTGACGTGGCCTACCTGCAGCTTGCCCGTGAGCTGACCACAGCCACAGGGACGTTGCTCATTCTCGACGAGGTCCAGACGGGCGTGGGCCGTACCGGGACGTGGTTCGCGTTTCAGCAGGCCGGCATCGTTCCCGACGCCATCACGGTTGCCAAGGGGCTTGCCGGAGGTGTCCCGATCGGCGCCCTGCTGACCTTCGGCCCAACCGTCAGCGGGCTGCTCACCGCTGGACAGCACGGAAGCACCTTTGGCGGCAATCCGTTGGCGACCGCCGCCGGGCTGGCCGTACTCGACGCGATCGACAGGGACGGACTGCTCGCCCACGCCACATCAGTTGGCAACCATCTAGCCGATTCGGTTGCAGCGCTTGGTCATCCGCTGATCTCAGGCGTTCGCGGGGTAGGACTCCTGCGCGCCATCGTGCTGTCGGCAGACGTGTCGGTCATCGTTGCTGATCGTGCGCTGACGGCTGGCTTCATCATCAACGCGCCGACGCCGGACGCACTCCGGTTTGCGCCCCCGCTGATCATCACGATGGCGCAGGTCGACGAGTTCGTCGCGGCGTTGCCGCAGCTTCTCGACGGGCTGGGGGCGGCGTCGTGATCCCGCAGACCAGGGCTGCTCGACGTCAGCTCATCCTCGACATACTCGGACGCCAGAGCGTGCGCTCCCAGGGAGAGCTCCTGGAGATCCTGTCCCGAGACGGTATCGAGGTCACACAGGCGACCCTGTCGCGCGACCTGGTGGAGCTGGGTGCCGTCAAGATCCGCGAGGGCAAGGGCTTGGTCTATGCCGTGCCCGGGCTCGGCGGAGATCGCACTGTCCGCGTGGCCCCTGGAATTGATGAGGTGAGCTCACACTTGCGGCGACAGTGCGAGGAGCTGCTCGTGACCGCGCGGGCCTCGGCCAACCTCGTGGTCGTGCGCACGCCGGCGGGAGCAGCCAACTACCTGGCCTCAGCGATCGACCACGCGGGCGAGCCGGACATCTTGGGCACCATCGCCGGCGACGACACCGTCATGATCATCACCAGCGGAGCACGACAGAGCCAGGCGCTGGTGAGCCGGCTGCTGGCTCTGGCTGGTCGCGGACGAGCCGATCCGATCCATGAACCTGACCCTGCAGGCCCATCAAGTCGTCATTTCGACGATGACACCAACAAGGAGTTCTCGTGACTGACCGCGTTGTTCTCGCTTATTCCGGAGGTCTTGATACCTCTGTCGCCATCGGCTGGATCGCTGAGGCCATCGGCGCCGAGGTGATCGCCGTCGCCGTCGACCTCGGTCAGGGCGGAGAGGACCTTGACACCATCCGCAAGCGCGCGCTCGACTGCGGCGCCGTCGAGGCATATGTGGCCGACGCCCGCGAGGAGTTCGCTGACGGGTACTGCCTCCCGGCGATCCAGGCGAACGCCCTCTACATGGACCGCTACCCGCTGGTCTCGGCGCTGAGCCGTCCGCTGATCGTCAAGCACCTGGTCAAGGCCGCCAAGCAGCACGGCGCCACCGTCGTCGGCCACGGCTGCACCGGCAAGGGC
>PKWT01000355.1 GCA_003132125.1 Micrococcales bacterium
TGGCCGCGCTCGAGCGGTTGTACCCGCTTGACACTGCCTCGTCCTGGGACCGGGTGGGGCTGGTGACCGGTGACCTGGATCAGCCGGTTTCGCTGGTGCACTTTGCCGTCGATCCCACCCTCGCGGTGGTTGACGAGGCCCGGGCCGCCGGCGCGGACCTTCTGCTGACCCACCACCCGTTGCTGTTGCGCGGTGTGCACAGTGTGGCAACGACAAGCGCCAAGGGCGCCGCGGTGACCTCCCTGGTTGTCAACGACATCGCCCTGTATGTCGCGCACACCAATGCCGACGTCGCCTCACCTGGCGTCTGTGACGCCTTGGCCAGCGCATGCGGCCTGGTCGAGGTGGGGCCACTGGAGGTCGACCAGGTCAGCGGGACCGGCCATGGACGGGTGGGCTCCTTGACGCATCCGCTGACGTTGCGCGATTTCGCGCAGCGTCTGAGCGCAGCTCTCCCGGCGGCTGCCGGCGGGATCCGCGTGGCGGGTCCCGCCGATGCCCTGGTGACGCGGGTGGCGGTGGTCGGGGGAGCGGGCGACCACATGTTCGACGCGGTCAGGGCCAGCGGGGCCGACGTCTATGTCACGGCGGACCTGCGTCATCACCCCGCTCTGGAGGCTCGTGAAGAGGCGCGAGGGGGCACGCCGTACCTCGTTGATGCCGGTCACTGGGCCACCGAGTGGCTGTGGCTAGAGAGCGCCCGGTCCGAGTTGGTGCGTGAGCTGGGCGTGCGAGGCACTAGTTTGGAGACTCATATCTGCACATTGCGCACCGACCCGTGGGACTTCGTGATCGGAGCCGCCACCGGCGAAATCACCGGAGGTACGTCCTGAAAGCCGACACGAGCCGTCAGTGGCGTTTGCTGGATCTCCAGGCGCTGGACACGCGCCTGAGCCAGATCGCACACCGCAAAGCAAACCTGCCCGAGCTTGCCGAGCTGCGCGAGCTCGAGGCGCAGGCGTCCAGCCTGGACGACGACCTGGTTCGCGCGCAGACGGCCTTGGGTGACATTCAGCGCGAGATCGTCAAGGCGGACACCGACGTCCAGCTTGTCCGCGAACGCAGCGCACGCGACCAGGCACGCATGGAGGCCGGTCAGGGGACCGCCAAGGACATGCAGGCGCTCCAGCACGAGGTCGAGTCGCTCGCCAACCGGCAGTCCGCGCTCGAGGATATCGAGCTCGAGGTGATGGAGCGTGCCGAGGCACTGACCGCCGAGGTCAGCAGGCTGGAGGCCGCCCGCGCTCAGCTGGCTACTCGCGTTGATGAGCTGAATGCATTGCGCGACAAGGCTTTTGCCGAGCTGGATGCCGAGGTCGTGGAGATCGGCCGATCGCGCGCCGACGTCGTGGCCGGCGTCGGCGAGGATCTGGTGGGCCTCTACGAGAAGATCCGTGACTCCAGCGGTGGCATCGGGGCGGCGGTTCTGCGCCAGCGCCGTTGTGGAGGATGCAACCTGGAGCTCAACCAGGGCGAGATGAACCGCTTCACGGCAGCGGCGCAGGACGAGGTGCTGCGCTGCGAGGAGTGCCGACGAATCCTGGTCCGCACGTCCGAGTCCGGCGTCTGAGGGGCACTCGTGGCTGGACGTCGGCTCGTTGTCGAGGCTGATGGCGGGTCGCGGGGCAACCCCGGCCGTGCTGGCTATGGCGCCTTGGTCCGCGATGCAGTCTCGGGCACGGTGATCGCCGAGCGGGCCGAATCATTGGGCATCGCAAGCAACAACGTGGCGGAGTACTCCGGGCTGGTGGCCGGGTTGAAAGCTGCCTTCGACATCGATCCGGCTGCCGAGGTGACGGTCCGGCTGGACTCCAAGCTCCTCGTGGAGCAGATGTCCGGACGGTGGAAGATCAAGCAACCGGACATGCGCAGGCTGGCTCTGCAGGCCCGGGACATCGCGGCATCCCTCAGCGCAGCCGGGGGATCGGTGACGTACACCTGGGTCCCGCGTGCTGAAAACTCGGCGGCCGATGCGCTCGCCAACTCGGCCATGGACGGCAAGCCGGTGAGCTGGACCAACACTTCGGAGCCTGCGGTGCAGGCGCCGTCCCCCCTCGTGGTGAAGGAACCGTCGACGTCGGCGGTGCAGGAACCGTCGACCGGCGTGGTTGGCTCCCTGGCCGGCCTCGGGGCGCCGACCAGGATTGTGCTGGTGCGCCACGGCATCACCGACCTGACCGCCGCAGGCAAGCTTGACGGACGCGGGGGACCCGACCCCTCGCTCAATGCCGAGGGTCGTCGCCAGGCTCGCGCCGCCGCTGCCGGAGTGCGCGCGTTCATCGGAGACAGCTCAGCCCACGTCATTACCTCGAGTTTGAAACGCGCGATCGAGACGGGTGCCGCGATTGCGGGAGAGCTCGGAGCTCGCGCGCGGATCGACGCGGACTGGGATGAGCAGAACTTCGGTGACTGGGACGACGTGAGCATGGGTTTTCTCCGCGCCCACCATCCTCACGAGCTCGCGCGTTTCCGCGAGGACCCCCACTTCTCACGGCCCGGTGGCGAGGCACAGGCCGATCTCGAGGCTCGTGTGCTGGCCGGCTTCGAGCGGGCGAGGGCAGTTGGCGGCACCGTCGTGGTGGCCAGTCACCGCAAGCCGATCATGACGGTGCTGGCCCACGTGCTTGGCATTCGGTA
Source organism: Micrococcales bacterium (assembly GCA_003132125.1). Taxonomy (GTDB): domain Bacteria; phylum Actinomycetota; class Actinomycetes; order Actinomycetales; family Dermatophilaceae; genus UBA4719. Next base: position 2,638 of record PKWT01000355.1, read on the forward strand.
CGAGCGGATCTGGCGGCTGGCCACGGCTCCGGCGTCTCTGACCTGCGTCGAGGTATGGGTCGATGGCAGCGCGTCGGTGGCGTTCGTGAACGACACCAGCCACCTGCGCTGACCGGCCCAGCCCCAGGCGTTGATCAGCCCCGCTACCTCCGCTCGCCAGTGCGTTCCACCCCCTGAACCAGGGTCCCCGCACACGCCGGGCTGTGGAATCCTTCTCCCATGGATGAGACCTACGCCGGCGATGTCGACCCGGCTGACTCATACGCCGCGCTGCAGGCTTCCGCCGACGCGGTCCTCGTCGACGTGAGGACCGCCGCCGAGTGGAGCTACGTTGGGCTGCCCGATCTGTCCCACATCGGCAAGCGCGTGATTCCCATTGAATGGC
>PKWT01000420.1 GCA_003132125.1 Micrococcales bacterium
GCTGTTGTCCCGGTGACCGATCGTCCGCCGGGACGTTGTCTTCCCACGTTTCCGGTTGGCGGCCGATGGCAGGCTGCGATCAGGAAGCAGGCCAGGAGTGCGACCGCCGCAAGGTCTCCATTGTGAAGACCACGACAAGGGCGAGAAGTGTGGTGCTGCCGAGCAGCGCAGCGAACTGCGCTGGTCCAGCAGTGGTCGCATTGCTGCCGACGATCCACCACAGCGAGTCCCTGAAGGCGAGCGTTGCTATCGAAACAGTGGAGGCGGCCACCACTGCATCGATCGCTCGCCGCTGCACGCCGTACAACCTGGTCGGGCTACGGACGATACCGAGATAGGCACCGGCGAGCACCAGGAAGGCGAACATGCCGCAGAACCCAAGACCAATTTCCAGGCTGGTGACAGATGAGAAGTACCCCTCACGAATCGCCTGCCAGCCAAATACCGTGACGGCAAAAGCTGCACTGGTCCCGGCAGCCGCGCCCACAGGATGACGGCGGACCTTGATTATCACGGTCCGATCCGTCCAGTTCAGCACGCTGAGTCCGGGACGACGGAGTGGGCCAAGCCAATGGCTCTCACGCTGAGCAACGATGACCAAGCCTGCGAGCCAGTCCGACTCTTGTAGTTCTTCCACACGGTCAGGACTGGGCAGATAGGGGGCTCGAACAACGTCGACGATGACCTTGCCCGTCACGGTGTTGCAAAGGATGAGGAGAGCGATGAGGACCGTCGTGGCAGCCGTCCACTCCGATCGGTTCGCTCCTACGGCAACCGACACCCAGGCCGACAACAGCTCGATCGTCATGGCTCCGAGGGCGATTCGACATCCACGCAGGATCGTGACGACCCGACCAGTCGGCAGTGGCTCTGACTTCCGACACAGCGAAAGTTGGACCAATACCGTTGCCGCCACGAGGGGGACGAAGAACATCGTGAACGAGAACACGGCGTCGTACGGGTCGTTGACCCACGGTGCGTGGACGTAGATTGGGTTGCTCTGCTTCATCGCTGTGAACACAAAGAAGATGGCCGAGGCCAGCAAGGTGCCGAAGGCCGCTCTTCCGATCAGCGGGCGCCTAACGTCACCCACGGGCATCACGTAGGGAGATCACCGGCAAAGGTTCGGCCGACTCGCGTCGTCTGGTGACCGTCCCGCAAGGGATGGGCGAATTCAGGCGGTCGTCCACCGCCGAGATGGTGTCTGTCCTCGAGCCGTTCCATCTCCGTTCCTTGGCGCCCGGCCCTTTGGTAGCGAGCGGCGTCTGGCGTTTACCGACTGCTCGGCGAATCGGTCATTCGCTGCTGCGCCGCGGTGGAGACGCTCTTGGCAGCCTCAACATCCCAGCGGCTGCTCTCCCAACGACTAGCTTTGCCAGGCCAGCGCCCCCAGTCCCGTGGAGCCCCGAGTCAATCGCGAATAGTAGTCGCTGCCAGGAGACGCCGGGCTCGGCGTCCGAGATCGCTGAGGTCGACCCGACCAGCGTCCGCAGCGGCAGCTAGCCGCGACGCCAGGTCCAAGGCCTCATCGACCAGGGGCGCATCCGCAGCGGCGTCCTGACCCATATCACGCAGAATCGTCCCCTGGGTGCGCGACGCGATGACCGGATCGGTGATGCCATCGACCCATACTTTGGTCCGGCGACCATCGCCGCGTTCTTCGCCCAGCAGGGGCTCCAGCGCGTATATCCGATCAGAACGCGCAAACTTGCCGAAACCCAAGGAGATCATGCGGGATTCTGTAGGCACAATTCATCATCCCTGCCAACGCCACAGGATGTCACCTCATGCCAGTTCTCATCGAGCTCCACGAAAGGCTTCAGAACTCCGAGCACGGCGTTGCCGCGGTCGAGTTGGGCCTCATGGTCGCTCCCATCGCGGTCGTCGTCATCGTCGTCGTCAGGCTCCCCAGAACTCACCTGAGCACATTCAACACCGTCGCCAACAGCGTCTGAGCCGACCGGCTGGCGCCTCGTTAGGCCCTCCAGACCCACTCCAGCTGTCATCCGCTGTACCGACCCCTTACAGTCCCGATGGCGGATCCGGCTACGGTGTATGTGGCCATTGCTGCTGCGAGGCATACGCAGCCCAACATCGTGCAAGAAGCGCGAGTAATCATCACTGCAGTCGCCGCCAGGATCCGCGCCCCGCGCCTGACACAAAGAGGGAGAGCTGGATCTTCGTGTTGTACCCAGTGTTGGCTTCGCGCACGCTGCGCATGGTGGCGACCGACCTCGACGGGACGATCATTCCCCATGGCCAGGGGGTTTCGGCTCGCACCCGTGCCGCACTGCAGGCGTGCACGAGGGCTGGTGTGCGCGTGGTGTTCGTGACTGGACGCCCTCCGCGCTGGCTCACGCCTGTTGCGGAGGCCACCGGCCATAAGGGATTCGCGATATGCGCTAACGGATCGATCACCCTGGACCTTGAATCCGACTCGATCCTCGCACTTCACTCGATCACCAACGAGGTGGCAACGGAGGTGGCCCGCAGGCTACGAGTCGTGGTTCCGGACGTTGTCTTCGAGGTGGAGACACCCCTCGAGTTGCGCGCGGAATGGGGGTATGAAGCGGTGCGTGGGTCGGGGCGCGGTGAGGTGCTCGCCCCAGATCCGCAGGAGGTCGGTGCGCGGCGCCAAGCGCTGCGCCTGGAGGAGTTGTTCGACGATGTGCCCCTGATCAAGATGATTGCGCTCAGTTCAAGATCCACACCCGACGAGCTGCTAGCCGCGGGGCGCGCACACGTGGCCGACCTCGTCACGCCCACGCATTCCAGCCCCACCATGGCCATTCTGGAGATGGGTCCGCAGGGGGTGACCAAGGGCTCGAGCTTGGCCGACCTGGCCCGCATGTGGGGTATCGCACCCGAAGACGTCGTGACCTTTGGCGACATGCCCAACGACATCGAGATGCTTACCTGGTCCGGGACCAGCTACGCGATGTCAGGCGGTCATCCAGACGCGATTTCCGCCGCCGACCACCTCGCACCCACAGCCGGCGACGACGGCGTCGCCCAGGTGCTCGAACACATGCTCCGAGGAGTAGCCCCGCCGCAGGATGGCTGACCGGGCAAGAACGCACGCCCATCGCGGCAATGAGTGCGTTCAGATGACGGGGGGCGGGACCTCTGGGCGTCCGCAGGGGGATGGCTAACCGCACCTACCGGTCGAGGAAACGACCAAGCACAACAACCTCGCCATCGACGTACCCGAGCGCGTTGTAGAACGCGATCACGTCCTGGTTCGAGTGGCGCACCATGAGCTGGATCTTGAGCACTCCCCGCTCGCGGACCCAGTCCTCACACGCAGACATCAACGCGCGTGCCACGCCTTGGCGCTGGTGACTCGGCTGCACGGCCAAGTAGTAGACCCAGCCTCGATGGCCGTCATGCCCGACCATGGCCGTCCCAAGCATTGAACCGGCGTCGTCCCGTGCGACCAGGATCGTCGAGGTTGGCCCTGCCATCGCTCGCTGGAGGTCGGCATCCGGGTCATTCCAGGGCCGCGTTAGTCCTGTTAGGGCTCTCCACTTAACCGGAGTTGTGCTGGTCATGGCGTCGCCAGGGGCGGGTAGCGCGGGGGCGGTCGATGCTGGGCGGATGCCCGGTCGCTCCGGGCGGCCGTGGCGGCGCCTTGCGTGGCTGGTGTCGTTTGATCAGCTGCTGGTAGCGGACCGGGTCGTGACCGACGGCGAGTTGGAGTACTCGCAGGAAGACCAGGCCGCGGCTGCGTGAACGGCGACGGTTGAACCGGAAGCAAAACTCTTCCAGGTAGCCGGGTAGGTGCTCGACGTCCACCGCGCCCTGGTGGGTGGAAAGCAGCCATCGCTTGGCCAGCGACGCTACGCGGTGCACGCCGGGCAGCAGCTTGCCGATGTCCTCGCCCAGCGCCTTGGCGGCGCGCTGGCTGCGCCGATCATGCGGGTAGCCGGACTTGTCGATGCCCAGGTAACCGGACCATCCATCGGTGATTACCGTGGACCCCGTGGCGACGTTGTCGGTGATGAACGTGTGCAGCGTGCTGGCGGAGCCATCCGGGATGACGCGCATCCGGCACCGTCCGAAACCCTTGGGCTGCTTGACTTCCACAGCAACGGCGACCAGCGCCTTCTTGCCCTTGGCCCGGCCGCCGGCCAGCCCGGCCTCCTCACCGCCGATATAGGTCTCGTCGACCTCCACCTGCCCGGACAGCAGTTCTCAACCGGGCCGGATCAGCACCGAACGCAACCGGTGCAACATCGCCCACGCGGTCTGGTACGACCCGATCTGAAGCGTGCGCTGCAGGCCCAGCGCGGAGATGCCGTCCTTGGCGGTAGCGAACGACCAGCACGCGTGGAACCACACCGTCAACGGCGTACGCGTTCGATCGAAGATCGTGCCCGCGGTCACCGACGTGCGGTGCGAGCACGCGGCGCACTCCCACCGGCCGTCCGCCAGCCGCCAGCCGTCGACGTGCCCGCACTCATCGCAGACGAACCCGTCAGGCCAGCGCAGCCACGCCAGGTAGTCCCGGCAGTCCGCGTCCGTGCCGAACCACGACAGGAACTCGCCCACCGATCGCGGATAGTCTTGCCCGCCTCGGAGTGCAACCACGGTCCAAGTCTACTCCGGTTAAGTGGAGAGCCCCAAGTCCTGTTTCCTGCCAGAGTTCGACAACTTGCGCGAACAGGTCATCGGGTAGATCTGTGATCTTCACTGGAGCAGGCTAGCCGGTTACACGCACTTCGTTGGAAGCGACCATCTCCGCCCAAGCCGACAAGGATGACCATATTCCGGTCCGCGGTGAACCTCCGGCGCTCGATCCCGGATACCGATCGGCCACTGGGACGGCC
>PKWT01000074.1 GCA_003132125.1 Micrococcales bacterium
TGTAAAGAGACACCTACGCAAACTGGAGTTGACATGTACTCGCTTCCATTCGCACTGATCCTGGCTCAGAAAGGAGCCCAAGAGGCGCGCAGCGCACTTCCCGACGCCCCCGTCGTGCCCCACGTCGATAGGGTCCCAGTAGTCCCCCGCACGCGTAAGGCGCTCGCTGGCGGACTGCGCCACTTGGCCGACGTCGTAGCGCCACCACGACCGGTAAGGCACGCCCCGGTGCCCTCAGGTATGAGCAGGCAGGCAGGCTGATCAGCACCATGGGACGCGTCACGCTGCAAACTCTCGCCGACCATCTCGGCGTAAGCCGCATGACGGTCTCCAACGCGTTCTCGCGTCCCGATCAGCTCTCCGCCACGCTTCGTGACAGGGTCCTGGCGGTCGCCGACGAACTCGGCTACGGCGGACCCGACCCGACAGCCCGAGCCCTGGCCAGCGGGACCGCCGGCACGGTCGGCGTGCTGCTGTCCGAGTCTTTGACCTACGCACTGACCGACGAGGTCGCAATGGCCTTCCTCGCCGGAATCACCGAGGAGCTGGCGCCGACCGGACTGGCTCTGACCCTGTTGTCGGCTGCGCCTCAGGGCGACATCGTTCCGGCTCGAGACGTGGCCGTCGACGGCGCCATTGTCTACTCCTGCAACCCGGACTCCTCCGCGGTCGGCTGGCTGATGCGGCGGCGACTGCCCTTGGTGTTCGTGGATCAGGCACCGGCACCGGGCATCGCCAGCGTCAACATCGACGACCGGCTCGGCGCGCGAGCCGCTGCCCAGCACATCATCGACTTGGGACATCGACGCGTGGCGATCGTGACCGTCGGCTATGGAGGCGAGTTCGGGATCCTGACCGATCCCCTACAGGCAGCCACCGCGTACACCGAGCAGCAGCGGCTACTCGGCTGGCTCGATGTGCTCGGCGCGGCAGGTATCGAGCCCACCGTCGTGCGCCAGCGCCATGCCAACCCCGAAGACATCGGCTACACCGCGACCCAGACGCTACTCGGGCACGGCAACCGGCCAACCGCCATCCTCTGTTTCTCCGACGCCATCGCCCGCGGCGTCATCCGCGCGATCCAAGACGGCGGCCTGCATGTACCAAAAGACGTGTCCGTCGTCGGCTTCGACGACAACCCCATCGGCCGACGAACCAGACCTGCACTCACCACCGTGCGTCAAGACGTCGACGCCAAGGGCAGAGCCGCAGCCGCCGCACTCACCATCGCAATCGACCGCGCCAAGACTCGACCCGCCAGCCGCGGCCGACACCTCGTGCTACCCACCGAACTCGTCGTACGGGACAGCACCACCCGAGCAGTACCCGATTCATCAGCGCCCACCGCGCGCCCCGCAAGCGGCAGGAAACCCCTCTAGACACTGCCTCGGCCAACCGGGTTCTCACAAACGGATCCGCAACTGACACGAACAAGATCAAGTGTCGGGCGTCTCCCGGATGGGGCGACAGCGCTAGGCCGGCACTGAAGCGACGTGGGTGCCGAGTTGGGTGGTTGCTCAATGGTGCACGATCAGAGGCATGATCCGGTTACCAGGCTACGTAGCTCGCGAGCACGTCGTAACTGTCCCTCTTGACCACAGTGCACCTGACGGCGCCACGATCGACGTCTTCGCCCGCGAGCTCGTCGATCCCGGCAAGCAGGACGACGACCTGCCGTACCTGCTATTTCTGCAGGGTGGCCCGGGCGGAAAGTCGCCGAGGCCGCTGGACCGTTCGGCCTGGATCGACGTCGCATTGCGCACCCACCGGGTCGTGCTGCTCGACCAGCGCGGCACCGGGCGCAGCACGCCGATCACGGCGGCGATCACCCGTGACCGCTCCGCGCTGCAAGTGGCGGACTATCTGAGCCTGTTCCGGGCCGATGCGATCGTCGCCGACGCCGAGGTTCTGCGCCGCACCGTCATCGGTGACCGGCGGTGGGACACCCTCGGCCAGAGTTATGGCGGGTTCGTCACCCTCACCTACCTGTCCACGGCACCGCAGGGTCTGGATCATTGCTACGTCGCCGGCGGTATCCCCGGCCTCACCGCGACCGCCGAGGACGTCTACGCCCGAACGTTCTCACGCGCCGCGAACCGCACCCGCGAGTACTACGCGCGCTACCCGAAGGANNACACCGGCTACGCACCCTCGGCGCGGTGTTCGGCATGAGCTACGGCTTCGAGACCATCCATTGGCTTCTCGACGACGCCTGGGCCGGCGACCAGCTGAACTCCAGGTTCCTGTACGAGGTGCAGACCACGACCGGGTTCGTCGACAACGTCCTCTACCCGCTGCAGGAGTACACCTACGCCGCCGACGCGGCGACCGGCTGGGCAGCCCAGCGCGAGTACGACAGGCGCCCCGAGTTCGCCGCGGACGCGCGGCCGGTCCTGTTGACCGCGGAGATGATGTTCTCCTGGATGTTCCGCGAGGTCCGCTCCTTGCGTCCGTTCGCGGAGGCGGCCGACCTACTCGCAGCCAAGGACGACTGGCCGCCGCTCTACGATCTGGACCGCCTGGCGCGCAACGAGGTCCCATTGTGCGCGGCCGTCTACTACGACGACCTCTATGTCGACTCCGAGCTGCAGCTGCAGACCATCGAGCGGGTCGGCAACGCGCGTGCCTGGGTCACCAACGAGCACGAGCACGACGGGCTGCGCAGCGCACCCGCTGTGCTGGAGCGGCTATTCGACATGGGAGCGGGGCGCTGCTGAGCCCGGTCACCCGCGCGACCGGCACCGGTGAAGGATCGGGCCGCGGGACGACCAAAGGCGGTGGTGCGCGGCGGCCACATGCTCCGCTGACCGTTCGTCAAGCGCGAGTCGGTGTTACGCGAGGCGGTTGACCTGCTGGCGGTGTTGAGAAGCCTTCGAGTTGCCGCCAGCCCCCACGGCGATAGGCAGGTGTGGCGGTCGCGAGAATCAGTAGGGCCGCGGTTGCGCTGGAGATCATGACCAGGCACATGGCGCGTGCGTCGCCGCCGAGTAAGCCGACGAGCGGGCTGACGGCCCCCGCAACGCCGGCTTGCATCGCGCCGATGAAGGCCGCCGCTGTGCCTGCCATCGCGCCGTGCCTGCTGAGCGCGATCGCGGAGGCGTTCGGCGGGATGAACTGGAGGAGGCCCAACGTCACCCACAGCGACGCGAGCAGCCCGATCAGCCCGCCCGCCCCGGTCAGGGCAACGGTCAGCAGCACCACCGCCGCAACAACCAACAGAGGCAGGGCGCAACGCAGGATGCGGATCGGTGCGACTCGCCGCACAAGCGAGGCGTTGATCTGCGCACCTCCCACGATCCCGACACCGTTCATGGCGAACAGGAGCGCAAACTGGTTCGCCGAGAGCCCGTAACCCTCTCGGAGCACGAACGGGGACCCGATCACGTAGCTCATCAGCACCGCCATGCCGAGCCCGGGGAGCACCGCGATGGCGACGAAGTGCTGGTCGCGCAGCAGGACCCCGTACCCGCGCAGCGCGGTGCCCAGGCCCGCGGCGCGACGTCGCTCGGGCAGCAGCGTTTCGGGCAACCGGCGCCACACCGCGAGCCACAGCGCGGCGCCAAACAGCGCGAGGGCGACGAACACCGCGCGCCAACCCCACTGCCCGGCGATCAGCCCGCCGACCGTCGGCGCAAACAGCGGCGCCACCCCGATCACGAGCATGAGCCGGGACAGCAGCCGCGACGCATCGGATCCGGTGAAACGGTCCCGGATCACGGCGATCGCCACCACCGTGGCCGCAGCGTTGAAGAACCCCTGTACGACGCGAAGCGCGATGAGGGTCCCGATACCGGGCGCCAGCGCGCACAGCAGCGAGATGAGGATGTGCAGCGCGATCCCGATCAGCACGGGTCGGCGCCGCCCGAAACGGTCTGAGAGCGGACCCACGACCAGCTGGCCGACTGCGCCGCCCACCAGGACTCCGGTCATGGTGAGCTGGACGCCGGTGGTGGTGGTGTGCAGGTCGCGCGCGACTTCCGGAAGCGAGGGCAGGTAGATGTCGCTGGTCACCGCCGGGAGGGCGCACATCAGGCCGAGCAGCAGGACATATTTGACGTTCGGCTGGTAAACGGTTCGGTTCGCGGGTCCGCCAGTACTCATCGGGATNNGGATGGCGTGCCTGTGCGGCAGGCGCTTCCCATGTGTAGCCGTGGTGTGCCGATGTTCACCATCGGAGCTCTTTCTGTCTTCGTCTTCCCGCTCTCAGTCGAAGTTACCTTCGCTTCCAGTACCGACACGGTGAGGACGGAACAGACGTTATTGGCGTCCTGCCATTGCGATCAGCTGATCGAAAGTCGCGTTGAGACCCTCGTTGACTATCTGCTGATCCGGATTCGCATCGAACCAGTTGAGGATCTGGCGCGCTCCGAGTGCGAACGGAACCGTGCAGATGAACTCCGGGACCAACGCCTTGACCTTGCTGTTGTCGAAGATCAACGAATGGGACTTGTCCCCCAGAAGCGAAGGCCCGACCTCCGGTGCCGCGGCAGCGATGGTGTCGGAGGCAATGTGGACCAGCTGCGGCGCCGGCGCCCCCGCGGCTTCCGCGAAGATCTCGTAGATCCTGTTCCATGGCAGGTACTCGTCGGAGGTGATGGTGAAGCTGTCCCCGAGAGCCTGCGGAAGCCCAAACAGCCCGACAAGGGCCTTGGCGAAGTCGCTGGCGTGTGTCAGGGTCCACAGCGAGGTGCCATCACCGTGCACCACCACCGGCTTTCCGGCCCGCATCCGGGCAATGTCGGTCCAACCCCCTGTCAGGGCAATGCTGGTCCGGTCATAGGTGTGGGAGGGCCGGATGATGGTGACGGGGAAGCCGTTCTCGCGGTAGGTCTTGACCAGCAGATCCTCGCAGGCGATCTTGTCCCGCGAGTACTGCCAGAACGGATTCCGCAAGGGCGTTGACTCCAGAATCGGCAGTCGAGCGGGGGGTTTCTGGTATGCGGAGGCGGAGCTGATGAAGACGTACTGCCCGGTCCGGCCGGTGAACAGCTCAATGTCGGCCGCCGCGTGATCGGCTGTGAAGGCAACAAAGTCCACGACGACGTCGAACATCCTGTTGCCGAGCGCGGCACGCACCGATGCCGCGTCCCGGACGTCGGCCTTGAGCACCTCAGCGCCTTCTGCAGCAGGGCGCAGGGTGTTGCTGCCGCGGTTGAGAACGGTTAGCCTGTGCCCGACGGCGACCGCCCGTTCGGCTGCAGCGGCGCTGATGACACCGGTGCCGCCAACGAACAAAACACTTAGGGCGGTGTTGCCGGTCGAGTGCGCCGCGGAGGGGGCCATGAGTGTCACCACGCGTAGTCCTCGGGAGCGGTCTGGTGCCCGGGGAAGATCTCATCCAACCGGGTCAGTGTCGCCGCGTCCAGGTCAACATCCAGGGCGCGCAGTGCGGCGTCGAGCTGTTCCTGGGTGCGGGGGCCAATGATGGGTGCGGTCACGGCAGGCTGCGCCAGCAGCCACGCGAGCCCGACGTCACCTGGNNTTGCGCAGCACCCCGCCCAGGAGCCCGCCGTGCAGCGGCGACCACGGGATGATGCCCAATCCGTACTCCAGCGCCGCGGGAATGACTTCCAGCTCAACAGAGCGGGTGAGCAGGTTGTAGATCGACTGCTCGCTGACCAGGCCGGGGTAGTTGCGCCGGGCGGCGGCGGCCTGTGCTTGGGCGATGTGCCAGCCGGCGAAGTTGCTGCTGCCCGAATACAGGATCTTGCCCTGCTGGACGGCCACCTCGATGGCCTGCCAGATCTCATCCCATGGGGTA
>PKWT01000480.1 GCA_003132125.1 Micrococcales bacterium
AACCGCTGACCAGCGGTGGACAACCAGCCGGGCGATCCGCCATATCGCGCGATGGCGTTGCGCGCAGGCTCGTTTCGGGGACGCCATCCCTGCTGTGTGTAGTCGCCGTGATGTCGCTGCCCGTCCTCGTCCCCAGGCCGGTCGATGGTCCGACCGCCCGGTTCATGGCGGTCCAGGGCAACGTCCCACGCCCCGGCCTGGACTTCAACGCCGAGCGCCGTGCGGTCCTGGACGACCACGCCAGGGAGACCCTGAAGGCGGCGGGGGAGGTGAAGGCGGGGGAGCAGCCCCAACCTGACCTTGTCGTGTGGCCTGAGAACGCCTCCGACATCGACCCGCTGCGCAACCCCGATGCTGCGGCTGTCATCAAGGGTGCAGTGGACGCCATCCACGCGCCCCTCGTCCTGGGGGCAGTCCTGCAGGGGCCGCGGCCCTACGTGTCCAACGCCAGCCTGTTGTATCTGCCGGGCCGAGGCCTCACCGCGCAGTACATCAAGCAACATCCGGTCCCGTTCGCCGAGTACATCCCGTATCGCTCGTTCTTCCGCCACTTCAGCGACAAGGTCGATCTGGTCTCGGCGGACTTCAAAGCCGGCACGCGCCCCGGTGTGTTCCGGGTGCCGGCTCGCGACGGGCGCACGATCGCGGCCGGAGCCATCATCTGTTTCGAGGTGGCCTACGACGGGCTGATGCGGGACACCGTGGACCATGGCGCGAACGTCTTGCTCGTCCAGACGAACAACGCCACCTTCGGGTTCACCGACGAGTCCGTCCAGCAGCTCGCCATCTCGCGGATCCGCGCCATCGAGCACGGTCGCTCGATCGTGCACGTGTCGACGGTTGGGGTCAGCGCGATGATCACCCCTGACGGAACGGCACACCAGCGCTCGACGTTGTTCACAGCGGACGTGCTTGCCGCTGACCTTCCCTTGCGCACCGGCCGCACCATCGCAGATCGTGTCGGCGCGTGGCCTGAGTACCTGGCCAGCGGCGGTCTGGCCATGATGTTGGTTCTGCTCGGGCTGAGGCGCCGCCGCCGGTAGTGTCGGTGNNCCCGAGGCCGACGTCCTTGTTCTGGACGACGGCTCCCCGGACGGCACTGGCGCCGTCGCGGACAAGCTGGCGTCCGAGGACGACCACGTCAGGGTCCTTCATCGTGAGCGCAAGGAAGGGTTGGGTGCGGCATACCTCGCCGGGTTCGCGTCGGCGCTCGACAAGGGCTATGACGTCCTGGTCGAGATGGACGCCGACGGATCGCACCAGCCCGAGCAGCTACACACCCTGCTGGAAGCCCTTGCGGATGCCGATGTCGTCCTCGGCTCGCGTTGGGTGCACGGCGGTTCGGTGGTCAACTGGCCGATTCACCGTAAGGCGCTCAGCCTCGGCGGCAACGTCTACACCCGCGTCCTTCTCGGTATGCCCATCGGTGATGCCACCGGCGGGTTCAGGGCCTACCGCGCGTCTGCGCTGCGGGCCATGGATCTCCAGGACGTCGCCTCCCAGGGTTACTGCTTCCAGGTCGATCTCGTATGGCGGGCGGTGCGCCGGGGGCTGACCGTTGTCGAGGTGCCGATCACCTTCGTCGAGCGCGAGATCGGCGACTCCAAGATGAGCCAGGGAATCGTTGGTGAGTCGCTGCGCAACATCACGGCATGGGGTGCCAGATATCGGCTTGCGCAGGTCACGTCACTCTTTCGTAGGGAGCCACGGTGGCACCGGCTCAACGGCTGACCCGGCGCGGCCGTCGGCGTCCGAGCTGGGGTTGGTATGTCTTCGTGGCACTGCTGGTCGTGCCAGTGGCCGAGATCGCCGTGATCATCGCGGTGGGCAAGGTCATCGGCGGTTGGCAGACCATCGCACTGTTGCTGGTGGAGTCGGCGCTGGGCGCCTATCTGGTCAAGCGCGAGGGTCTCCGGTCCTGGCGCGGTTTGCGGGTGGTTCTGAACACCGGCCGGATGCCCGGGCGTGAGCTGGCCGACGCGGCACTGGTGCTCATCGGCGGCACCTTGCTGCTGACTCCCGGATTCCTGACTGACCTCGTCGGTTTCTTCTTCATCCTGCCGTTCACCAGACCGATCACCCGGCGGTGGCTGCAGAGTGTTGTCGAGCGCCGACTGACCCATGGGCCCGGGGTCATCAGCGGCGAGGTCGTCTGAGCGGGCGCAGATGGGTCCCTCGTGTTCGTGAGGTCGCAAAGAAGGCTGCTAGGCGGGCCTCGAGACAGCCATCTGTGCGACTTCACGAACTGATGAGCCGGCCCGGACAGCAACAAGCCCCGCGGCCATGGAGGGGAGGCAGCACGGGGCTTGTCGGTCGATGTGTCTATAGGTCAGGCGGTGCGCTTCCGACGCGGTTTCTCGCCACGTGAGGCGCGCAGCAACGCCAGTCGTTCCTTGAGCAGTGCCTCGAGCTCAGGGATGGATCGACGCTCCAGCAGCATGTCCCAGTGGGTGCGAACCGCCTTGACGTTCTTGTACTCGGGCTCGGGACCGTCGACCAGTCGGGCTTCCAGACCGCAACGGCATTCCCACACTGTCGGCACATCCGCCTCGACAGAGAACGGGAGCTCGCTGATGTGCTTCTCGGGGCATATGTAGCGGATGAGCTGGCGCTCGCTGAGTACGACGTTGGTGTCGGTCTCCATGCTGAGTGCACTCAGATTGGTGCCTCGAAGTGATCGTTCGGCCATGACGGGGAAACTCCCAACGTGCTGCCCACGCCAAGATGTGCGTGGGGATTCACTGGGCATAACGACGTTGTCAGGCTCAATGTTCCGGATTCGGCAGAGGTCCGCCTATTCAGAGTCTACCGCCGATGGGGGAGGAGGTCATATGACGGCAGGCAGCTCATTGCCGGCGGCAACGATGCCCTCCCGCATCCGGACCCTGGACAGGATGAGCCCACCGACGACGAAGAACACGATCAGGGCGATGATGGCCCAGCGGTACGAGTGGGTGAACTGGTGCACCAACCCGAAGACCAGCGTCCCGAACCAGCTCGTGCCGCGTTCCATCGCCTGGTACAGGCTGAAGAACTCAGCTTCGCGTCCGCGGGGGATGAGCTGGCTGTACATCGAGCGAGATAGCGCCTGGCTGCCCCCGAGCACGATGCCAATCAGCACGGCGAGCCCGGCGAAGACGAGGAACTTCCGCTCGGGGACGAAGTAGGCCATGGTGACCACGAACGTCCAGATCACCAAGCTGTTCAACACCACACGCCACGCCCCGAACCGGCCGGCCAGGCGCCCGAACAACAAGGCACCACCGAAGGCCACGAACTGGACGAGCAGGATTATCTCGATCAGCTGGCTGTTGGTGAACTTGAGCTCTTCGGCGCCGTAGACGCTCGAGGCGCTGATCACGGTCTGGATGCCGTCGTTGAAGAACAGATAGGCCAAGAGGAACA
>PKWT01000398.1:0-10839 GCA_003132125.1 Micrococcales bacterium
GGCACCGAACCGCTCACCCGCAGCACGATCCCGGTGATGCCTGTGCCCGGCTGGAAGGTGACGTCGGCCTTGGTGTCGATCGAGGTCGGCGGCGTGCCGGCCTTGGCGAGCCCGTTGGAGAGGGCCATCGAGAAGCAGGTCGAGTGCGCCGCACCGAGCAGCTCTTCAGGGCTGGTCTTGCCATTTGCCTTTTCGGCGCGGGAGGGCCAGCTCACGTCGAACGTCCCCACCCCTGAGGACTCGAGAGTGACCTGGCCTGCGCCCTCCATGAGGGAGCCTTCCCAGTGAGTGTGGGCAGTTCGCGTCGTGGCCATGTTGATCTCCTCGTTTGTCGTGAACGCTGGACGTCGGGTCGGCTGCTGCACCGACGGCTGTTGACTATGCCACTCGTGGCCGAACGCCACCAGAAGCGGCGAGTTCGGTACGCCGAGGGCGAACATGAGCCAAGGTGGCTCATGGGGCGGAACACGTCGGCTTACCGCGTCGTTGTCCCGTTCACGGATCAGTGGGGGCGCTACTTAGGCGCCCGTGGGTGAGCACACGTAATATCGGGGTATCTCGATAGCGAGGAGTCAGAGCGATGTTTGAACGGTTTACCGACCGAGCCCGCCGGGTGGTTGTGCTTGCGCAGGAAGAAGCGCGCATGCTCAACCACAACTACATCGGGACCGAGCACATTCTTCTCGGCCTGATCCACGAGGGCGAAGGCGTCGCAGCCAAGGCACTTGAGAGCCTTGGCATCTCCCTGGATGCGGTGCGCGAGCAGGTCCAGGAGATCATTGGCCAAGGTCAGCAGGCCCCATCCGGTCACATCCCCTTCACCCCGCGTGCCAAGAAGGTCCTCGAGCTGAGCCTGCGCGAGGCGCTGCAGCTCGGCCACAACTACATCGGCACCGAGCACATTCTTCTCGGCCTGATCCGTGAAGGCGAGGGTGTCGCAGCGCAGGTGCTGGTCAAGCTCGGCGCCGACCTCAACCGGGTCCGTCAGCAGGTCATCCAGCTGCTCAGCGGTTACCAGGGCAAAGAGCCCCAGGGCGTCGGCGTCGGTCCGGCCGAAGGCACTCCTGCCGGGTCGCTCGTCCTCGACCAGTTCGGACGCAACCTCACCCAGGATGCCCGTGAGGGCAAGCTCGACCCGGTCATCGGGCGCGGCAAAGAGATCGAACGGGTCATGCAAGTGCTGTCCCGAAGAACCAAGAACAACCCGATCCTGATTGGCGAGCCCGGCGTCGGCAAGACCGCCGTCGTCGAAGGCCTCGCCCAGGACATCGTCAAGGGCGAGGTGCCCGAGACGCTCAAGGACAAGCAGATCTACACGCTGGATCTCGGTGCCCTTGTTGCCGGTTCGCGTTATCGCGGTGACTTCGAGGAACGGCTGAAGAAGGTCCTCAAGGAGATCCGGACCCGCGGCGACATCATCTTGTTCATCGATGAGATCCACACCCTCGTCGGCGCCGGCGCTGCGGAGGGCGCGATTGACGCTGCGTCCATCCTCAAGCCGATGCTGGCTCGCGGCGAGCTCCAGACGATCGGGGCGACGACTCTGGACGACTACCGCAAGCACATCGAGAAGGACCCCGCCCTCGAGCGGCGGTTCCAGCCGATCCGGGTCGCCGAGCCGACGCTGTCCCACACCATCGAGATTCTCAAGGGTCTGCGAGACCGTTATGAGGCGCACCACCGGGTCTCGATCACCGATGCTGCCCTCGTCGCGGCCGCCAACCTGGCCGACCGGTACATCAACGACCGGTTCCTCCCGGACAAGGCGATCGACCTCATCGACGAGGCGGGCGCGCGACTACGTATCCGCCGTATGACGGCGCCGCCGGACCTTCGCGAGTTCGACGAGCGCATCGCGCACGTCCGTCGCGAGAAGGAGTCCGCGATCGACGCACAGGACTTCGAGAAGGCCGCGTCCCTGCGCGACGACGAGAAGACACTGCTGGGCCAGAAGGCCGAGCGCGAGAAGCAGTGGAAGTCCGGCGACATGGACGTCGTGGCCGAGGTCGACGAAGAGCTCATCGCCGAGGTTCTGGCTGCTTCGACGGGTATCCCCGTGTTCAAGCTGACCGAGGAAGAGTCCTTGCGCCTGCTCAACATGGAGGATGAGCTGCACAAGCGCATCGTTGGCATGGACGAGGCGATCAAGGCGATGTCCCAGGCGATCCGACGCACTCGCGCCGGTCTGAAGGATCCGCGCCGCCCGGGTGGATCGTTCATCTTCGCCGGTCCCACCGGCGTCGGAAAGACCGAGCTGGCCAAGGCTCTGGCGGAGTTCCTCTTCGGCGACGAGGACGCGCTGATCCAGCTCGACATGAGCGAATACAGCGAGAAGCACACGGTCTCAAGGCTGTTCGGCTCGCCTCCCGGCTACGTCGGCTACGAAGAGGGCGGCCAGCTGACCGAGAAGGTCCGCCGCAAGCCCTTCTCCGTCGTGCTCTTCGACGAGGTCGAGAAGGCCCACGCCGACATCTTCAACGCGCTGTTGCAGATTCTCGAGGACGGACGGCTGACCGACTCCCAGGGTCGGGTCGTCGACTTCAAGAACACCGTCATCATCATGACCACGAACCTCGGCACCCGCGACATCGCCAAAGGCCAGTCGCTCGGGTTCGCCACCGGTGGCGACACCAAGACCGGCTACGAGCGGATGAAGAACAAGGTCATCGACGAGCTCAAACGCCATTTCCGGCCTGAGTTCCTCAACCGTGTCGACGACATGATCGTGTTCCCGCAGCTGACCGAGCCGGAGATCGTCCAGATCGTCGATCTGATGGTCGCCAAGCTCGACATCCGGCTCAAGGACAAAGACATGGGCATGGAGCTGACGCCTGCGGCGAAGGCGCTTCTGGCCAAGAAGGGCTACGACCCGGTGCTGGGCGCGCGCCCGCTGCGCCGCACGATCCAGCGCGAGATCGAGGACATGCTCTCGGAGAAGATCCTCTATGGAGAGCTCCGGGCCGGCGAGGTCGTCGTGGTCGATACCGAAGGCACCGGAAAGGACGAGGCGTTCACGTTCACCGGCCAAGCCCACGCCGAGCTGGACGCTCTGCCGCTGAGCGATGTCCAGGATGGCGACTTGCCGAGCCTCGACATCCAGGACGCTGATACCCCGAACGTCGACATCCAGGACAGCGACATCCCGGATGATGTCCAGCACGCCGATGTCCAGAAGAACGGCATCCAGGGCACCGACCTCCCAGACACGGTCACGACTCCGGACGCTCCCGACGCGAAGTGACGGCTGCCGGCTCACCAGCCGGCGGCTGAGCCGGGTGCATGGTGTCAGTGCGGGCAGGACTTACGGTGGTCGCATGGTTCATGTCTTCCTGCCTTCGTCGCGCCCTGCCCTTTTGGCCGGGATATCAGCACTTCTAGCCGGCGCCCTGGCGCTGAGCGGATGTACGTCGACCCCCAAGAAGGTCGTCGTTTCGCCGACCACGACGATGGCTGCGCCGACCACGGAGGCGGTGGTGACTCCGCCTCCCTTCACGGCTACGGGGATCCCTGCGGCGCTCGCGGCGGTCATCCAGCCGTTGTATTTCGGGGGCTCCGTGCCGGCGTCACGCTCTGTAGTGCAAGTCCTGGCCAAACGTCAACCGTTCAAGGCGTCAGGGACGGTTGTCGTCAACGGCTCGGTCGCTTCATTCAAGGGCGTCCCGATCGCGGTGGTCACCTCCGGCAGCGACGTGACGCTCGCTGTGGCGGCGCCCACGTGGAGGGTTGTCGGCGGCTGGTGGCCGTCGGTGGGACTCCCAGCGCCTTCTCTGGGCGGTGCTCGCAGGGTTCTCATGGTCGGTTCGGACGCCCGACCGGGTCAGTCGGTCAACAAATCCCGCGCAGACAGCTTGCACATCGTCGGTGTCGACGGCCGCGGCGGCGGGGGGGTGCTGGGGATCGCGCGGGACGCCTATGTGAACCTTGCGACGGGCGGTAAGGGCAAGATCAACTCGGCTTTGACCTTCGGCGGGCCGATGGGGCTTCAACGGACGGTGGTGTCCGTAACGGGCGTTCCGCTGGAGGGCTATGTCATCACCGGATTCGACGGGTTCAAGCGAATCATCGACGGCATGGGCGGGCTGCCGATGAAGGTCCCGGTCACGGTGATTGGCGCCGGCGCGGATGTGGTGATCAAGGCAGGGCCAAATCTGCTCACCGGCCGTGCTGCTCTGGCCTACGGGCGGCAACGACATACGGTCGCAGGCGGTGACTTCGGCAGGTCGGCCAACCAGGGCTTGTTGATCATGGCTGCGGCCGCTTTCACCAAGCTGTCGGGTCCGGCGAAGCTCCCCGGAATCCTGCAGATCGCGGCTCCCAACATCACCACCAACTTGAGCGCCGAACAGGTGTTGACATTTGCAGCTGGTGCTTTTATCACCAGTCCGGGCAAGGTCCACAACCGGGTCGCAATCGGCACCTTCGGATGGACAGCGGACCGCCAGTCGATCGTTCTGTTGGACGCAAATGCCAGGCGGATGTTCGCCGACATCAAGGATGGCAACCTGTCGTGATCGACGCACGATGACTTTGGGTCCCAAGATCGAGGTCCGCCACGCACGTGTCGGTGACGTGCGTTCCATCCGTGAGCTGGTTCGTCCGCTTGCGGGCAACACCCTCACGCCCAAGGACGCCGTTGCGTACTACGAGGCATTGCAACAGTTTCTGGTGGCTGAGGACCCGGATGTGCCAGGGCGGATCATTGGCTGTGGCGCACTGCACGTGATGTGGGAAGACCTCGCGGAGGTCCGCACCCTTGCAGTCCACCCGGACTTTGCCCGGCGCGGCTTGGGCGGTCTGCTCCTCGAGGCCCTGCTGGACGATGCCCGGGCACTGGGCCTGCGCCGCATCTTCTGCCTCACCTTCGAGGTGGACTTCTTCACGCGCCATGGCTTCTCCATCATCGAGGGACAAGCCGCAGAGCCTGAGGTCTATTCAGAGCTGCTTCGTTCGTATGACGAGGGCGTTGCCGAGTTCCTCGACCTCGAGCGCGTCAAGCCCAACACGTTGGGCAACACGCGGATGCTCCGCACGCTCTGATCCGCCAGGTCAGGACCGCCCATCCGTCAGGTCAGGCCTGGTGATCCGTCGGGTCGGGCATGTAGTGACCGGGCCACCGTGGCCTTGCGCCGACGGCGCGTGATGCGACTGCGGATCGCCATCAGGAACGTGCCCACGAGCAGCCCGGCGATGATCCCGAAACCGAGCTGGGGGATGAGAGGCAGGGCGATGCCCAGCCCGCCACCGATGACCCAGGCGATCTGCAGCAGGGTCTCGGCCCAAGCGAACACGCTGGTACGCACCGTCTCACCGATGTCACTCTGCACCAGCGCGTCGAGGCTGAGGTTGGCGAGCTGGCCTGAGAGCCCGGCCACGAGACCGAGGACCACAAGCGTCCACGCGGAGTAGAACACCGCCGCGGTTACCGCGGCCACCGTTGCGACAAGCAGTGCCGCGGCGGCGATCGTCTCGGGCGCCCGGCGATTGAACCGGGTCCCGACCACGCTGCCCAGGGTGTTGCCCAAGGCCGCCGCGGCGACGACCAGCCCGAGCACCACGGTGCCGGACAGTCCCTTGATCGGATGATCCCGCATGAGGAAGGCGAGGAACAACNNCCCGGTGCAGGAAACGCCGCACCGGTCCTTCCCGCGGAAGTGCCCGCAGACCTGCCCACAGCCCTCCCCACAGGCTCGAAGCACGACCCTCATCAGTCTGTTCGATGTCTTCCTCACCCAGGGAGGAATCGACGCGAGCGGGCAGCATGATGGCAAGAACGGTGCCGACAACGTAGATCACGAAGGCCGCCCGCAACGACCAGGCCGGACCGATCCTGATGGCTGCTCCGGCGATGGCACCGCCGAGCACCATGCCGGCGACCCCGGCCAGCGACTGGCGCGAGTTGGCAGCGACCAGGCTGACGCCGTGGGGGAGCAGTCGTGGCACCGCGGACGCACGAGTGACGTTGTAGGCCCGGGAGGCCACCAGACATCCGAGCGCCGCAGGGAACAACCACAGCGACTTGGTGACAACAGCATCCGCCAGCACCCAGCAGAGGAACGCTCGCGTGGCCAACGTGGTGCCGATCGCCCAGCGCCGGCCGTGCCGATACCGGTCGAGCAGCGGTCCGATCAGCGGGGCCAGCACCGTGAACGGCGCCATGGTGACCAGCAGGAACAGAGCGACCTGACCGCGGGCCTCGCCGGTGGGGATGCTGAAGATCGTTCCCACCAGCGACATCGCCAACGCCGTATCGCCGGCGGTGTGAACCGCGTTCAGCTCGATCAGCCGAGCCAGTCCGGACTCGCCGGCGCCGCCGGAGTGCGTGAAGATCCTGAATCGTCGGGCGCTCGCCCGACCGCCACGCGCGACCAGTCGAGCACTTACGTGACCGGAACGAGCGGCAATACGAGCGCCTGCCCTGGTGCCGCGGCCCACGCCTTTCACGCCTCGGCCCGCGCCCGCCCGCACTGACCGGGCCATCGCGGCCCGCCGAGCCCGTCTGAGCGCCTCGGCCTCCGCAGCCGGGTCGACCCGGCCACCCTGCGTCCGCGGGCTCTCGTCCACGCTCCTATCTTGCCTCGTTCGGGTGAAGGCTGCCGTCGCTTCGCCCGGGCAGCCGGAACCTCCTGCCCGACAAGGGTTCCACGAGCCCATCCGCCACCAGGCTGTCGAGACAACGGTCGCGCTGGGAGTCGTCGGTGGGCCACGCGGCGCCAATCGCTCTCGTCGTGACCGGCCCCCTGCTCTCCCTCAGAACCGCAAGGATGGCGCCACGGCACTGCCGATCCGTGCCGTGCCAGGACTGGCCGCGCCGTACCGGGCCCTCGTACGCCGGCTGTCCCGCGCTCTGCCACGCGCACAGGTCCTGGACGGGGCAGACCGGGCACATGGGCTTCCGCGCAGAGCACACGAGTGCGCCGACCTCCATCACGGCGACGCTCCAGGTCCGAGACACGTCGGCGCTCTCAGGGAGCAGTGCCGTTGCCAGGTCCAGCTCGGACCTGACCAGTGAGGGCGCGGCCTGCCCGACGCCCTCGACCACTCTGGCAAGAACCCGGCGCACGTTCGTGTCGACCACAGCGGCGCGCCGACCGAAGGCAAAGACCGACACCGCGGCGGCGGTGTAAGCGCCCACCCCAGGGAGTGCGAGCAGCTCCTCATAGGTGCGTGGCACCTCGCCGCCGTGACGTTCGACCATCGCCATTGCCGCGCTGTGGAGCCTCACGGCCCGGCGTGGGTAGCCGAGTCGCCCCCACGCATGGACCGCATCGCCGGGCGCAGAGGCTGCCAACGCGGCTGGTGAGGACCACTCGGACATCCACAGCAGCCATACCGGCTGGACGCGGGCAACGGGCGTCTGCTGCAACATGACCTCGGAGACCAGGACTCCCCATGGCGACGTGTCCGGCCTACGCCACGGGAGATCTCTCGCCTCACGGGAATACCAGTCCAGAATCCGTTGGTGCAGAAGGGAGCTGGGCACCACCGGCGAGATGTGATGACTCATCGAGCGGCCATCACTCATGAGGCAGTGTGGTTCTTGGGGGGCGGCACCGCTCAGACGTAGCGCTCGAGAATGCTCGACTCGGCCAGTCGGGACAGGCCCTCGCGAACCGCACGAGCGCGACCTTCGCCAACGCCCTCGACGGCCATCAGGTCTTCAAGGTTGGCGGAGAGGAGCTTCTGGAGGTTCTCGAAGTGGTCGACGAGCCGCTCGACGATCGCTCCCGGTAGTCGGGGCACCTTGGTCAGGAGCCGGTAACCGCGGGGGCTGACCGCTGCATCGAGGGCATCGCCGCCGACAGCGAATCCGACTGCCTTGGCACCTGCGGCCAGGTCGAGCAGCTCGATGGACGTCAGCTCCATCAGGTCGGCCAGAACCTGCTCGACGGTGCCGGTGTTGTGGGCGGCTTCGAGGTAGTCGCGGATCACCAGCTCGCGGTCGTTGCCCAGGCCACCGGTCAGCTCCTCGAGCTGAAGGGTCAACAGGCGGCCGTCGGTGCCGAGCTCGATGACGTAGCTGTCGATCTCTTCGCTGATCCGTCGGACCATCTCGAGGCGCCGGAGCACCGATGCGACATCGCGAACGGTGACCAGATCCTCGATCTCGAGGGCCGACAACGTGCCGGTGACCTCATCGAGTCGCGACTTGTAGCGCTCGAGAGTCTGCAGGGCCTGGTTGGCGCGGGAGAGTATCGCGCTCGATTCCTCGAGGACGTGGCGCCGACTGTCGACATAGAGGGCGACGATCTGCATGGACTGGCTCACCGAGACCACCGGGAAGCCGGTCTGTTTGGCGACCCGCTCTGCGGTGCGGTGCCGGGTGCCGGACTCGTTGGTCTCGATCGACGGGTCGGGCAGCAGCTGCGTGGCAGCGCGCAGGATGCGTGAGCCATCGCGTTCGAGCACGATGGCGCCGTCCATCTTGGCCAGCTCGCGCAGTCGCGTGCTGGAGAACTCGATGTCGAGAGGGAAGCCACCGGTCGACATAGCCTCGACCACCTTGTCGTTGCCGAGCACGATTAGGGCCCCTGTGCGCCCACGCAGGATGCGCTCCAGCCCGTCCCGCAGCTCGGTGCCCGGTGCCACGGCCGCCAAGGTGGCGCGGAGCAACTCGTCGTCGCTTCGTTCCACGGTGATCGGTATCCCCTCGGGCGGCAGATGGTCGGATCCGGTGTGGATCCCCTTCGGGTCGGGCGCGGTGTCAGGAAGGTGACAACAGCAAGTCCAGCTGGCGGGAAGTCTAACGGCCATGAGGCCTCTGAGGAGGGTTGTGACCGACCCGTGACCTGCTCAGGATACGGGCTGGGTCATCAGGTTGACAGCCCGACGGATGTCGGAGACCTCGATGACTCTCATTCCCTCGGGCATGGGGCTGTTGCCGAGTGAGCCGGCAGGCACGACGGCTTTGCCGAACCCCAGTCGTGCGGCTTCGGCGAGCCGGCGGGGGATGCCGGTCACGGCCCGGATCTCACCGGCAAGACCGACCTCGCCCATGGCCACCGTGCCGTGCGGGAGAGCCCGGTCGGACACTGAGCTGGCCATGGCGAGCGCGATCGCGAGGTCTGAGGACGGCTCGGACACTTTCACGCCGCCGACCGTCGAGACGTAGCAGTCCGCCTGACGGACAGGGACCCCAGCACGTTTGTCGAGGACGGCAAGGATCATCGCGACCCGGGAGCTGTCCAGCCCGCTCGTGGTCCGTCTGGGCGACGGCGCTGTCGTGGGCGAGAGCAGCGCCTGTACCTCCGTGACCAAGGGTCGTCGGCCTTCGAGTGTGACGGTGACGCAGGTTCCGGGAACGACCAGGTCGCGACTCGACAGGAACAGGCCGCTGGGGTCGGGGAGCCCGACGATGCCCACGTCGGACAGGTCGAAACACCCCACCTCGTCGGTTGGCCCATAGCGGTTCTTGACCGCACGGACGAGCCGCAACCGGGAGTGTCGGTCGCCCTCGAACTGGATCACCACGTCGACCAGGTGTTCGAGCACTCGTGGCCCGGCGATCGAGCCGTCCTTGGTGACATGGCCGACCAGCAGGATCGAGATCCCGCGTGCCTTGGCCAGCTGGATCAGCGAGGCCGCGACCTCGCGGACCTGTGAGACGTTGCCGGCCGACCCCTCGACCTCTCCGCTCGCGATGGTCTGGACGGAGTCGATGATGACGAGGTCAGGCTCGGTCTGGGCGATCTGACCGAGCACACTTGCGAGGTCGGTCTCAGCGGCGAGGAAGAGGTTCTTGGCCATCGCCTCGATGCGTTCGGCCCGCATCCGGACCTGCGCGGCCGACTCTTCGCCGCTGATGTAGAGGACGGTCTGGTCGGCACGGGCGGCTCTGGCGGCGACGTCGAGAAGCAGGGTCGACTTGCCGATGCCGGGCTCGCCCGCGACCAGGACCACAGCACCGCGGACCAAACCACCCCCGAGCACCCGGTCGAACTCGCTGACGCCCGTCGTGCGTGCCTCGGCCCGGCGCGCGTCAACCTCAGCGATCCGGATGGCAGGGCGGTCGGTGACCACCGCGGCGGTCGTTCTGACCTTGACCGCGCCGATCTCGCTGATCGTGCCCCACGCCTGGCACTCGCCACATCGACCGACCCACTTGATGGCAGCCCATCCGCATTCGGAGCAGCGGTAGCCGGCTGGTCGGGTGGTTGCCTTGGTTGCCATGGACGCGACCCTACGAGACCCCTCAGACAGAGGTTGTCAGCCTGTGCGCCAGAACAGGTTGACTGCATAGTCCACGACCGAACCCTCGTGCTCGGCCAGGATCTCGTCGGCGAGGGCCTCGTTGAACTCGATCCGCACGACTGACTCGAAGTCTGCGCGTGACCCGAAGGACCACCGGATGTCGAGGCTCTCGCGCGACCAGCCCTGGCGCGCCCAGAAACGTTCGATCGCAACCGGGTCGTACGCCGGCATGGCCCTGCGGAACCACGTGCCGAAGGTCGACCGCGAGGCGTCGTTGTCGATCACGAACGCCGTCCCGCCGGGTCGCAGCACCCGTCCCACCTCGGCCAGTCCGGGCTCGCATCCGGGTCCGAAGAAGTAGGCCCATCGGGCGTGGATCATCTCAACGCTGTCATCGGCCAAGGGCAACCTCTGGGCTGCGCCTTCGAGCACCGACGCGTTGGTCAACGACAGCGCTGAGATCCGTCGCCGGGCAAGGGCGGCCAGCGGTTCGCGCGGTTCGACGCCCACCACTGTCGACGCGGTCCGGGCGAAGCGCGACAGGTGGAAGCCGCTCCCACAACCGAGGTCCAGAACCCGCTGCCCGGACCAGTCATGTATGCCGGCCATGGTCGCCTCGATCAGCCCCTCAGGGTCGACCCCGAGGTTCTC
>PKWT01000398.1:10886-12966 GCA_003132125.1 Micrococcales bacterium
GTGGTCAGCGCGGGTGGTCTTGCGCGAGTGCTTTCAACGTCGCGGGGTGAACCAGCAGCGGCAACAGCTTGCGCGAACCGTTGGCCCGGGCGGCCTGCGCGGCGACCAGGTGTGCCTCGCAGCGAATGGCCATCTCGTCGTAGCCGGCTGGACCCATGAGCTCGCGAAGCTCGCTGGCGCTGCTCCTGAAGACCGGTTCCTTGCCCACGTGTGCGTCGGAGTTGCCCGAGCAGTACCAGTCCAGATCGTGGCCGCCTGGACCCCAGTCTCGGCGGTCGTACTCGGTGATGGTGACCTCGAGGTAGGAGCTCTTGTCGGCCATCTCGACGGTGCGGTAGGTGCGACGGATCGGCAGCTGCCAGCACACGTCCGGCTTGACCGTGAGGGGCTCGACGCCACGCAGCCGGGCGTGCTGGTGCAACGCGCAACCGGCGCCGCTGGGAAAACCCGGACGGTTCAGGAAGATGCAGGCTCCGTCGACGACGCGGGTCTTGAGCTGACCCTCTTCCTTGAGCTTCCATCGACCGCCTTGGCCGGCCGAGTGGAACTGCCACTCGTCCTCACCGAGCTCGGCAACGGTGGCCTTCACCCGCGATACGTCGTCCTTGTCCGTGAAGTGCGCGCCCAGGGTGCAGCAACCGTCATCAGGGCGATCCTCATAGAGGCCGGCACAACCGCTGCCGAAGATGCAGGACCATGACGACGTGAGCCAGGTCAGGTCGCAGCGGAAGCGCTGGGCGGAATCGGCGGGGTCGATGAACTCCACCCACATGCGGGGGATATCGAGAGAGGTCTCTGGCACTCCCCAAGACTATGCGGCCCTTGCGCATTCGCATGCACATACTTCGGTAGATTCAACGCATGCGACTGGGCGTGATCGACGTGGGCTCCAACACGATCCACCTACTGGTCGTTGACGCGCACGTCGGCGCCCACCCGCTGCCGGGGTCGTCGCACAAGATCGAGCTGCGGCTCGCGGAGCAGGTCGACAAGCATGGTGCGATCGGCCGGGCAGGCGCCGACTCGTTGGTGGCGTTCACCCGTGAGTGCCTCACGTTTGCCGAGGATCAGGGCGTCGAAGACCTCCTTGCCTTTGCCACCAGCGCAATCCGTGACGCGCGAAACGGTGATGCGGTTCTCGCACGGGTGCTCGAGGAAACCGGGGTCGAGCTGCAGGTGCTGTCCGGCGAGGACGAGTCGAGACTGACCTTCTTGGCTGTCCGTCGCTGGTTCGGCTGGTCCAGCGGCCGGTTGCTGGTGATGGACATCGGCGGCGGTTCGCTCGAGCTGGCTGCGGGCATCGATGAAGTGCCCGACGTCGCGCTCAGTCTGCCGTTGGGGGCTGGCCGTCTTACCAGGGGCGCTTTGGTGGACGACCCGCCCACGTCGGCTCAGGTCAAGGCGCTCCGCAAACAGGTCCGTGCGGACATCGCTCGAGTACTGCGTGCGGTGAACAAGGCGGGGGCGCCCGACCGGTACGTCGGAACGAGCAAGACCTTGCGGTCCCTTGCCCGGATCGCCGGCGCGGCTCGCAGTGCGGACGGGCCGTATGCCGTGCGCACCCTCGCGCGATCGGACGTCACGACCTTGGTGTGGCGGCTCGCCGAGATGACCGTGGCCGAGCGGTCGAAGCTGTCCGGAGTCTCCGCGGAGCGTGCGCCGCAGATGCTGGCGGGAGCGATCGTCGCGGACGCCGCCATGGATCTGCTCGGCATCGAGCAGCTCGACATCTGCCCCTGGGCGCTGCGCGAAGGCGTGATCCTGCGGCGCCTGGACTGGATCTCCGCGGGTTGAGGCACGCCGTCATGCCCGCGGTTAGGCTCGACGCCATGACCGTAGTTCGGGTGCCCGGCGCGCGAGTGGCGCTGTCCACGTCCTCGGTCTATCCGCAGAACTGCGCCACCGCTTTCGACCTTGCCGAGCGGCTCGGCTATGACGGTGTCGAGGTCATGGTGTGGACCGACCCGGTCTCCCAGGAGGCGGGCGCGTTGAAGGCCTTGTCGGACCTGCACGCCATGCCGGTCGTGTCGATCCACGCACCAACCTTGCTTCTCACGCAACGGGTCTGGGGCCCAGAGGC
>PKWT01000445.1 GCA_003132125.1 Micrococcales bacterium
GGGATGAAGCGCACCGACCCCTACACCAAGCTCTTCGAGGACCGCATCATCTTCCTCGGCGTGCAGGTCGACGACGCGTCAGCTGACGACGTCATCGCCCAGCTGCTGGTGCTCGAGAGCCAGGACCCCGACCGCGACATCCTGATGTACATCAACTCACCGGGTGGCTCCTTCACCGCGATGACNNCAGGCCGCCTCGGCGGCGGCGGTGCTGCTCGGAGCGGGGGCGCCCGGCAAGCGTTTCGCCCTGCCGAACTCCCGGATCCTGATCCACCAGCCGGCGATGGAGGGTCTGGGCGGCATGGCCAGCGACCTCGAGATCCAGGCCAACGAGGTGCTGCGCATGCGCAGCTGGCTCGAGGAGACCCTGGCCCACCACACCGGCCGCACCGTGGAGCAGATCGAGAAGGACATCGAGCGGGACAAGATCCTGTCCGCTGACCAGGCCAAGGAATACGGCCTCATCGACGAGGTGCTGATCAGCCGCAAGGCCTCGAGCGACTCCTGACGGTGACGTGTTCGCTCCTGGCGCAGGCGTGTTCGCACGTGGCGACACCTTGTCCGCCCTCGGCGGAACGACGGTGACGATGACGCGACACCGGCGTTCAATAGGAGCGTTGGCCTGCGTGAGCAGGTAGCGTCGACGCGGGATAGAGCGGAGCAGCAACAAGGCAGCGACAGCTGAGCCGGTGGAGTTCTCGCCGGTGAGGTACTGAGCAGGACCGACCGGAAGGATCGCCTCGTGGCACGCATCGGAGATGGCGCCGACCTGCTCAAGTGCTCGTTCTGTGGCAAGAGCCAGAAACAGGTCAAGAAGCTCATCGCCGGGCCCGGCGTCTACATCTGCGACGAGTGCATCGACCTGTGCAACGAGATCATCGAGGAAGAGCTCGCCGAGACGTCCGAGCTGGGCCTCGACGAGCTGCCCAAGCCGCGCGAGATCTTCGAGTTCCTCGAGCAGTTCGTGATCGGTCAGGATCCGGCCAAGCGGGCGCTCTCGGTGGCGGTCTACAACCACTACAAGCGGATCCAGGCCGGTGAGACGGCCGGCAAGAAGGACACCGAGGCCGTCGACATCTCCAAGTCCAACATCCTGCTGATCGGGCCGACCGGATGCGGCAAGACCTATCTCGCCCAGACCCTGGCCCGCATGCTCAACGTCCCGTTCGCCATCGCCGACGCGACCGCGCTGACGGAGGCCGGCTATGTCGGCGAGGACGTCGAGAACATTCTGCTCAAGCTGATCCAGGCCGCCGACTATGACGTCAAGAAGGCCGAGACCGGCATCATCTACATCGACGAGATCGACAAGATCGCCCGCAAGAGCGAGAACCCGTCGATCACCCGCGACGTGTCCGGCGAGGGCGTGCAGCAGGCGCTCTTGAAGATCCTTGAGGGCACGACCGCGTCGGTGCCGCCCCAGGGTGGGCGCAAGCACCCGCACCAGGAGTTCATCCAGATCGACACGACCAACGTGCTCTTCATCGTCGGTGGCGCGTTCGCCGGCCTCGAGAAGCTGATCGAGTCGCGTGCGGGCAAAAAGGGCCTCGGCTTCGGCTCCCAGCTGCACACCGTCAAGGACGTCGGCCAGACCTACGGCGACGTGATGCCCGAGGACCTGATGAAGTTCGGCCTCATCCCCGAGTTCGTCGGTCGTCTGCCGGTCATCACCACCGTGACGCCGCTGGACCGTGACGCGCTGGTCCGCATCCTGACCGAGCCGCGCAACGCCCTCGTCAAGCAGTACGTGCGCATGTTCGAGATCGACAGCGTCGAGCTCGAGTTCACCCCCGAGGCGATCGAGGCCGTCGCCGATCAGGCGATGTTGCGCGGCACCGGTGCTCGTGGGCTCCGGGCGATCATGGAAGAAGTGCTCCTGCCGGTCATGTTCGACGTCCCCAGCGACGATGACATCACCCGAGTGGTCATCACCCGCGAGGTCGTCCTCGACAACGTCAACCCGACGATCGTGCGCCGCGAGGTCCGGGCGCCGCGGGCCAAGCGTCCGCCGCGCAAGGAATCCGCCTGAGGCCCTGACGCGTGAGGCCATGACACGTGAGACCCTGACACGTGAGGGAGTGACGTGAGCGCGGGCGTCCCGTTCCACCTCGGCCGTGGTGAAACAGGCCCGGTCCAACAGAGCTCCGTCACGTGCGGGTCAGCGTCGCTGACCGTGTCCAGGATGCTGGTCAGCCCAGAGTTCGGGCAGTGGATCGTCGACGGCATCGACCCCAAGGGTGGTCCGACCGACCCCCGCTCGGAGGCACAGAGATTCGCCGAGCATGAGGGCGAGGTCATGAACCGTACCAACGGGATTCGCGCCGCCGGGGGGAAGCTGAACGTCCCCTGGCCTCGCGCGCTCGGCACCCCGCCATGGGGAGCGGAGAAGGAGCTGGAGTTCGGCGCGGCCCGGCCGGGTGCGGCATACGCGATGCGGTTGGTGCGGCTGGGCTCGAGTGACGCGCTGCGCGACGTGCATCGCGACCTGGTTCGGCTCGTCCGCGAGGATCTGCCGGCATTGCTGTACATCGGAAACGCTTGGGCGCCTCGGCACGTCACGCGCGTGCTTCCCGGTGATGGCGGTGGCGGTGCCGGCGGCAGTGGCGGTGGGGGACTCGACGTCTACGACCCCGCGACCGGCTCGGTCACCGAGCTCGATCTGGAGCGGTTCGCCAGTCGCACGCTTGGTATCGCGGGCTGGAACGTCCCCTGGATCACTGTCCAGCCCCGCTGACCTGACCTTCCCTTGCTGCACCGAACAGCGCCCGAACTGGCCTCCTTGCTGCGAAACCACCGTCTGCACGTCTGAACCGGCCATCAACGGTGGTTTCGGCGCAACAAGCGCAAGTGTTTCGGGGTAGGGGCTTGGCTCAGGGCTTGGGCTCGATGGGCGCCAGCACGATGTCGCGGACCTCGAACGTGTCTGCCTGCTGGTAGTCGAGGATCGCGATACGACCGGCAGCGGTCAGATCTTCGGCGGCGAGCCGGATCCGCTCCAGGGTGACCGACGGCCCGGTCAACACGGCCCTTTCCACGTCGGCCTTCATGCCGACCTTGGCCTCGGACTTGGCCTTGCGGACCCCGGAAAGCGCAGCGCCAACGGCCCCAAGGATAGCCGGATCAGCATGTGCCGCAACGGTATTCAGGTCGCCCGAGATGGGCCAGGCGGCGCGGTGGATGGATCCGTCGTGCCACCAGGACCACACCTCTTCGGTGGCATAGGGCACGAACGGCGCGAGCAGTCGCAGCAGGACGTCGAGGGCGATCCGCAGCGACGCGCGGGCGGAGGCAGCGGCCTCGTCACCCTGGCCGCCATAGGCCCGTTCCTTGACCAGCTCGAGGTAGTCGTCGCAGAAGGTCCAGAAGAAGGCCTCGGTGACCTCGAGCGCGCGGGTGTGGTCGTAGGCGTCGAAACCCTTGGTGGCCTTGACGATCACGTCGGCGAGGCCGGCCAGCATCGCCCGGTCGATGGGCTTGGTGACGGCAGCGTTGAGATCGCCGTCGACCTCACCGAAGGAGAGGGCGAACTTGCTGGCGTTGAG
>PKWT01000347.1:0-4916 GCA_003132125.1 Micrococcales bacterium
TGTCCGTGGGCCGCGCGATGGGGACATCGCGCGGCCCACGCGCTGGTTGTGGGCATATGGGTCGGCAAGAACTGCCAGTGATCCGAGGTCGCCGCGGTGACCCCTGCCCTATTCACCATCCCTTCGGACAGGCAGGATCGACACGGTGAAGCCCTCCGCATTTGTTTATCACGCGCCGCGCAGCGTGGAGGAGGCGCTTGCGGTCCTTGCCGAGCTCGGCCATGACGGCAAGGTGCTCGCTGGTGGGCAGAGCCTGATCCCCATCCTGAACATGCGTCTCGCCTCGCCCGGCCACCTGGTCGACATCAACAGGGTCGCCGGTCTCGACACGGTCGAGATCACGCCCGACGGCGTCCACATCGGCGCCCTCGTACGCCACGCGCAGCTCGAGCGCCACGATGGCGCATTCGTCCACCTGCCACTGCTGCGTCAGGCCCTGGTCAACGTCGCCCACCCGGTGATTCGCAACAGGGGGACGACCGTCGGTTCCATCGCGCATGCGGACCCCTCCGGCGAGATGCCGGCCGTGCTCGCGCTCACCAGCGGGTATGTCGACGTCGCGAGCTCGCGGGGGACCCGCACGGTGGCGGCCAAGGACTTCTTCCTCGGACCGCTGGAGTCCTGTCTGGCGGAGGACGAGATGGCCACGGGCGCGTCCTTTGGCCGGTTCCCCACCGGCACGGGTACGGCGTTCGCCGAGTCCACCCGTCGCCACGGTGACTATGCGCTGGCCGGCGTTGCTGCCGCTGTGACCGTGATCGATGGGGTGATCACGGCGGCTCGCGCGTCCTTCGTCTCGGTCACGCCCACCCCCGACGTGCTGGACCTCAGCGACCTGTTGGCGGGCATCGCTGCCCAGGACTGCGACTGGGCACAGGCCTCCGATATGGCGATCGCGCATGTCGACCCGGACACCGACATCCACGCCAGCGCCGACTACCGCCGCATGCTCGTGGGGGTCCTGGTCGCGCGCGTCCTCGCCGAAGCCGCGTCCAACGCCGCCGCATCTGCCGCAACCAACGCCACCGCATCTGCCGCAACCGACGCAACGGGGCCTGAGTCATGAGCGAGATCTTGCGGACCGACGTCGAACCCCTCGTCCAGATCACGTTGCGTGTCAACGGCGTCAAGCACACCGCTGCCGCCCCAACCCGCAGGCTGCTCTCGGACTTCTTGCGCCACGAGCTGCGGCTCACCGGCACCCACGTCGGTTGTGAGCATGGTGTCTGCGGCGCGTGCACCGTCCTGTTCGACGGGACGCCGATGCGCTCCTGCCTGATGTTCGCGGTGACCGCCCAGGACCACGAGATCACCACGGTCGAGGGGCTCGCCGAGAACTTCGAGGATTCCACCGCCGGCACAGGCAGCATCACTACCACGATGAGCCCGGTCCAGCAGGCGTTCATCGAGTGCCATGGGCTGCAGTGCGGGTTCTGCACGCCGGGCTTCCTGACGACCATCACGGCATACCTGAAGGAAAACCCTGATCCCACGGAAACCGAGGCGCGAGAGGCGATCTCGGGCAATCTGTGCCGTTGTACGGGATACCAGAACATCGTCAAGTCGGTGCTCCGGGCTGCTGAGATCGCCAACGAGCGGGGTGACAGCGCGTGACGACCAAGATGTTCGGCGCCCCCGTCCAACGCAGGGAGGACCCGCGTCTGGTGAGCGGCAACGGTCGCTACTTGGACGACCTCGGCCAGGGCGCGCTCGCGGCTGCGTTCGTCCGCAGTCCCTATGCGCACGCGCGCATCCTGGACATCGACGTCACCGACGCGATCGACATCCCCGGGGTCATCGCGATCTACACGCACGAAGATCTTGACGGCAACACCACCGAGCGCTTGCCGCTGCTGATCCCGCACCCCGACCTCACCAACCCGATGACCGGCTACTGCCTGTCTCCTGAGGTGGTCAAGCACGTCGGCGAGGCCGTGGCCATGGTCATCGCCACCGACCGCTATGTGGCTGAGGACGCCTGCGAGCGCATCAAGGTCGACTACGAGCAGCTTCCGGTGGTGGTCGGCCTCGAGAAGTCGCGCGCCGCGGAGGTGCTGGTGCACGCAGAGGCGCCGGGCAACATTGCCGCGCACATGGTGCAGGAGGTCGGGGACACCACTGCTGCCATCGCCGCCGCCCCCCACCGACTGGCCCTGTCCCTGCAGATCGAGCGCAGCGCCTCGACGCCCATGGAGGGCAAGGGTGTCTACGCCCGTTGGGACAGCGACGAACAGAGCATCCGGCTGTACTCCTCGACGCAGACGTCCACGGGCGTGCGTGCCGCCGTCGCCGCGAAGCTCGGTATGCCGTTGGCCAAGGTCGAGTGCATCGCCCCCGATGTGGGTGGCGGCTTCGGGGTCAAGATCATGCACCCCTGGCCGGAGGAGGTGCTCATCCCCTGGGCCGCACGCCGGCTCGACGCCGAGGTCAAGTGGGTCGAGGACCGTCGCGAGCACTTCATCTCCTCGGCGCACGAGCGGGCGCAGCTGCAGGACATCGAGGTCGGATTCGATGACGCCGGAAGGGTGCTCGGCCTTTCTGTAAAGTTCTGGCACGACAACGGCGCCTACACGCCATACGGGATCATCGTCCCGATCATCACCTCGACCCAGCTTCTCGGGCCCTACAAACCAGGGGCATACCGGGTCGAGTTCTTCTCGATGTACACCAACACGGTCATGGTTACCCCCTACCGCGGCGCGGGTCGGCCTCAGGGTGTCTTCGCGATGGAACGCACGATGGACGCGATCGCGGACTACCTCGGTCTCGACCGCACCGACGTGCGCAGCGCCAACTTCATCCAGGTCGAGGACATGCCTTACGACCACGGTCTGCTCTTCCAGGACGGCCGACCGCTGATGTACGACTCCGGCGACTTCCCTGCCAGTCTGGCCAAGCTCAAGGAGCTGGTGGGCTGGGACGACTTCGCTGCCTATCGCGCCCAGGCCGCGGCCGAGGGTCGCAGGGTCGGACTCGGGATCGGTTGCTACGTCGAGGGAACTGGCGTCGGTCCGTATGAAGGCGGACACATCCAGATTGAGACCAGCGGCCGCGTCAACGTCTCGACGGGCCTGACCAGCCAGGGCCAAGGGCATCAGACGGTGTTCGCCCAGATCGTCGCCGACGAGCTCGGGGTGCCGATCGAGAACGTCTTCGTCACGACCGGTGACACCCGCCGATTCGGTTATGCCGTAGGCACATTCGCCTCTCGAGCCGCCGTGATGAGCGGCAACGCGATCGCGCTCGCGGCCCGTAACGTCCGGGAGAAGGCCCTCCGCATCGCCGGCGATGCGCTGGAGGTGGATCCCGGTGACCTGGAGATCATCGACGGCATCGTGCGGGTCAAGGGTGATCCGGAGTCCTCTATCGCGCTGGCGACGGTTGCCGTGATGTCCAACCCGCTGCGCTACGCGTTCGACGAATCTGCCAAGGCCGCAACGCAGTTCGCGAACACCGGAGCGGTGGACTATTCCAAGCCGCCGGTTGCCGACGGTGAGGAGCCGGGGCTGGAGGGCAAGGGCTACTACTCCCCAACACAGGCGACGTTCGCCAACGGCATGCACGCTGCCATCGTCGAGACCGACCCGCAGACCGCCGAGATAAAGATCCTTCGATACTGCGTGATCCATGACTGCGGCCGGATGATCAACCCGATGATCGTCGAGGGCCAGGTGCACGGCGGTGTCGCGCAGGGCGTGGGCGGGGCCCTGTACGAGCGGATGGTCTACGACGACGCGGGGCAGCTGCTCAATGCCTCGTTCATGGACTTCCTGATGCCCTATGCCTCCGAGGTGCCTCATGTCGAGACCGACCACCTCGAGACGCCCAGCCCGCTGAACTCCTTGGGGATCAAGGGTGCTGGCGAGGCGGGGACCATCCCCGTATCGGCAGTGATCGCCAGCGCAATCGAGGATGCCGAGGGCTTCCCGATCACCTCGATGCCGATCTCGCCGGACGAGCTGTGGAACCTGCGCCGACAGCATGCCGATGGACTGATCCCCGACCTGCGTCGTGGCTCCCGGACAACCTCGAACTCTCATAAGTCAACGAACGCCTGAGCGCTAAGGAAGCTGATGAAGATCTCCGGCACCGCCGTACTCAACGCCCCGGTCGACCAGGTCTGGGCCGCGTTCAACGATCCGGCCGTCCTCGCCCGCACGATCCCGGGGTGTCAGGAGCTGCGCGAGGTGGGACCCGATGCCTACAAGATGACGGTCACAGCGGGTGTGGCGTCGATCAAGGGCACCTATGAGGGCAACGTCGCCCTCACCGAACAGAATCCGCCGAGCTTCCTTGTTCTCAGGGCTGCCGGTGCCGGTGCGCCCGGGACGGTGGGCGCTGACGTCAAGATCAGCCTGCTGGGTTCGGCGACCGGTGGCACCGACCTGACCTATGACGCTGACGCCGTCGTGGGTGGTGTCATCGGTGGCGTCGGTCAGCGGATGCTCACGGGTGTGGCCAAGAAGATGGCTGGCCAGTTCTTCGCCGCGGTCGACGCCGATATCGCAGGCCTCCGTGCCCCCGGGGAGATGCCCGAGGCTGTGCTCGTTCCGGCTGGAGCAACCGGCGCGCCAATCACGTATACCCGACCGCCGGCGGTTGCCCGCCCGCCGTTCCAGGGCAGGGATTTCCTGTATGGAGCGTTGGCGGGCGCCGCGATCGCCCTCGCCGGCGTGGCCGTGGGCATCGCTGCCGGGGGGCGTTGACATGCGGGCCTTTACTGCTGCTGCCGTCCAGACCGCCCCCGTCACGGGACCCCTGAGTCCCGATGTGGTGAAGGCCAACATCGAGAAGTGCGTGGACTGGCTGACCCGCTGTGTCGAGGCCACCGGCGCCGAGCTCGTCGTCCTCCCGGAGACCGCGACCACCGGTTTCACCCCCGGCTGTTCGCGCGAGGAGCTGTGGGACCTGGTCTC
>PKWT01000347.1:4982-5469 GCA_003132125.1 Micrococcales bacterium
TCCACCGAGATCGTGTCCCGTGGCGGCTGGGTCACCCCCGGCGACGAGGTCTGCGTGGTCGAGACCGAGCTCGGCACGATCGGCATGATCATCTGCTTCGACGGCGACTATCCCGAGCTGACCCGGATCCAGGCCGTCCAGGGGGCCGAGGTCATCTGCCGGCCGTCCGCGCTGCTGCGGAGCGCCGACATCTGGGAGCTGACGTCCCGGGCCCGGGCCTATGACAACCACGTCTATGTCATCGGCGCCAACGCAACGGGGGTCGATGTTGCCGGCCAGGTGTACTTCGGCAACTCCCACATCGTCACGCCGATAGCGCACATCGAGGCCAGGGCCGCGTCGCAGGAGGGCTGGGTCAGCGCCCGGCTCGATCCGGAGGCCGCCCTTGCCTCGCTCACCCCAGGTTCCAGCGTGGGTCAGGGCTTCGACCACCTCGCGGATCGCAACCTCGACCTGATCAGGCGATATCGCGACGACCTCGAGCGTC
>PKWT01000284.1 GCA_003132125.1 Micrococcales bacterium
GTCCGAGGAGTCCGAGTCGCCCGAAACCGAGCTGGGCTCCCTTACCAGCGCGCCACCACGCGCCTCGAACGGCCGCTTCGTCCGTATCGTCTCGGCATCTGACGCGCCGATCGACCCGGACGCGCTGCCCGAGGACCGCTTCCTCGACCGTGAGGTCTCCTGGCTGCAGTTCAACGAACGCGTCCTTCAGCTTGCCGCAGACGACTCGGTGCCGATGCTGGAGCGGGCACGCTACCTCGCGATCTTCGCCAGCAACCTCGACGAGTTCTTCATGGTCCGGGTGGCCGGGCTCAAGCGCCGTATCGCGACCGGCCTGGCCGTGCGCTCCGCTTCAGGCCTCGAGCCGCGTGAGGTTCTGGACGAGATCTCGCGGGTCGCCCACGA
This sequence comes from Micrococcales bacterium, assembly GCA_003132125.1. GTDB lineage: Bacteria > Actinomycetota > Actinomycetes > Actinomycetales > Dermatophilaceae > UBA4719. Next base: position 385 of record PKWT01000284.1, read on the forward strand.
TCTGATGGCGAGGCATGCGCGCGTGTTCGAGGACCAGGTCCGCCCCGCGCTGGTCGGCGAGGGCATCGCCATCGTGCGGTGGGAGGAGCTCAGCGCCGGCGAGCAGGACGGGCTGCACTGGATGTTCCGGGACCAGATCTTCCCGGTGCTCACACCCCTGGCCGTCGACCCGGCCCACCCGTTCCCCTACATCTCCGGGCTCTCGCTCAACCTTGCCGTCCTGCTGGTCAATCCCAAGACCAACATCGAGCACTTCGCCCGCGTCAAGGTGCCGCCGCTGCTGCCCCGCTTCGTGCAGGTCCCGCAGCTCGACTCGCAACCGTCCCACCAGTACTACGCGCGTTTCGTCCCCCTCGAGGACATCATCGCCGCGCACCTGGACCAGCTGTTCCCGGGCATGCAGGTCAGCGAGCACTTCACCTTCCGGGTGACCCGCAACGAGGACCTCGAGGTCGAGGAGGATGACACCGAGAACCTGCTCACCGCACTGGAGAAGGAGCTCACCCGGCGTCGTTTCGGCCCGCCCGTGCGCCTCGAGATCGCCGAGGACATGGACGACCACGTCATGGACCTGCTGGGCCGCGAGCTCGGGGTGGAGCCCGACGAGGTCTACCGCCTACCGGCGCCGCTGGACCTGCGCGGGCTCAACGTCCTGGCCGACCTCGAACGCTCCGGGCTGCGATTCCCCACGTTCCTGCCCAAGACCCACCCCGACCTGGCCGCTGTCGAGAGCTCGCAGCCCAGCGACATCCTGGCCTCGATGCGGGCCAAGGACATCCTGCTCCAGCACCCCTACGACTCGTTCTCGACCTCGGTGCAGGCCTTCATCGAGCAGGCCGCAGCCGACCCGCGGGTGCTCGCCATCAAGCAGACCCTCTATCGCACCAGCGGCGACTCCCCCATCGTCGACTCCCTGATCGACGCTGCGGAGGCCGGCAAACAGGTGCTCGCCGTGGTTGAGCTCAAGGCCCGGTTCGACGAGCAGGCCAACATCTCCTGGGCCCGCAAGCTCGAGCATGCCGGCGTACACGTCGTCTATGGCGTCATCGGGCTCAAGACCCACGCCAAGCTCTCGTTGGTCGTCCGCCAGGAGTCCGAAGGGCTTCGCCGCTACTGCCACGTCGGAACCGGCAACTACAACCCCAAGACCGCTCGCCTGTATGAGGATGTGGGCCTGCTCACCTGCGACCCGCAGGTCGGCGAGGACCTGACACGGCTGTTCAACCAGCTGTCCGGGTGGGCCCCGCGCAGCAAGTTCAAGCGCCTCTTGGTGGCACCACGCTCGGTGCGCTCGGGCCTGATCGACCTGATCGAGGCCGAGATCGCCCACGCGGGTTCCGGAGTCGGCGGCTACATCGGCCTGAAGGTGAACGCCATCGTCGACAACCAGGTGATCGATGCGTTGTACCGAGCGTCGCGCGCCGGCGTCGAGGTGGACCTGTGGGTTCGCGGCATCTGCGCTGTGCGCCCCGGAGTCAAAGGGCTGTCGGAGACGATCCGGGTGCGTTCGATCCTGGGCCGGTTCCTGGAGCACTCGAGGATCTTCATCTTCGGCGGCGGCGGCGAACCGCTCGTCTACATCGGCAGCGCCGACCTGATGCACCGCAACCTCGACCGCCGCGTCGAGGCCTTGCTCCAGCTCTCCGCCCCGGGACACATCGAGAGCATGCAAGCCCTGATGGCCATGGGGATGAGCGATGACGTATCGAGCTGGCACCTCGGCAGCGACGGCCGGTGGACCCGACACTGCCAGGACGCCCAGGGCAACGACCTGATCGAGCTGCAGAGCGCCCTGATCGAGAGCAACGCCCGACGCCGCCGCAAGGCCCGGCGACGGTGATCGGCAGAACGGTGAACGGCAGGACGGTGATGGACAAGACGGTGATCGAAGCCGCTGGGGCGCTGCCATGGCGTCACCGTCGCGGCCGGCTCCAGGTCGTCATGGTCCACCGCCCCCGTTATAACGACTGGTCCTGGGCCAAGGGCAAGCTCGATCCGGGCGAGGAGTGGCCCGTCGCCGCGGCGCGCGAGGTCTTCGAGGAGACCGGGCTCCACGTCCGCCTGGGCCGTCCGCTTCCCACCTCGCGATACGACGTCGTGGAGGGCAGCAGCGAGGACGACAACGGACAGCGCGCGCCCAAAGAGGTGCGCTACTGGGCGGCTGAGGTCGTGGGCGGGGACGGAACCCTGGTCAACGAGATCGACGAGGTCGCCTGGCTCGACGTCGACGACGCCACGGCCCGACTCACCTACGACCGTGACCGCGACCAGCTCCAGGCGTTGGTGCAGGCAGACCGGGACGGCACCCTCACGACGTGGCCGCTGGTCATCCTCCGCCATGCCCATGCATGTCCGCGATCGACGTGGACGCAGGCAGATCCGTTGCGGCCGTTGGATGCCCGCGGCCGAGAGCGTGCTGAGGCCCTGGTCCCGCTCTTGACGTCATACGGCGTGATCCGCGTGGTCACCTCCCCTGCCTCGCGTTGCCTCAACACGGTCCTGCCGTATGCCACCGCGGCCGGGCTGAAGATCCGGCTCAAGCCCGGGCTGTCGGAGGAGAGCTTCGAGAGGCGTCCTGACCACGCCCCGCGCCACCTCACCAAGTTGCTGGCCCGGGGCAGCGCGGCCGTCGTCTCCACGCACGGGCCGGTCCTGCCCCGGCTGCTCGAACAGCTGGCCGGCATCGCCGACGCCGGTGATTCCGGCGACTCGAGTGGCACAAACGAGCCCGACGGCACCGCTGATTCCGCTGATTCCGAAGAGAACTCGGCCGAGGGCACGCTGTTGGAGGCCGCCGAGCGCGGTATGGGTAAGGGCGAGGCGCTGGTGGCCCACGTGGTCGGGACCGGAGGCCAGGCCCGCATCGTCGACGTCGAGCTCTACGCCCCTTGACCGACCCTTGACTTGTCGTTCATCTGTACCTCTCCGCCAGGCCTGTCGACAGCCGCCCGATCGCCGCATGTCGTTCATGCTCTGTTCACCTGCGACCCAGCGACGCGACATACAACATCTTTAGCCTCCTTCGTGGTGGACAAGAATGCCCGCCGTTTTGATCCCTGCTGTGGAGAGGCCCAACAACCTTGAAGACCCAGTCCCGTCAACGGTTCGCCAGCATCACGGGCGTTGCCCTGGTCGGCACGCTCGCCCTGTCTGCCTGCGGCTCCAACAACAACGCTCCCACTTCCGCGGCCACAACCGGGGGGTCGACCGCCGCCGCTTCCAACTGCCCCACCGGCACGCTGAACGCCGAGGGCTCATCCGCCCAGAAGAACGCCATCGAGCAGGCCATCACCGACTTCCAGGCCACGTGCTCGGGCGCCACGATCAACTACAACCCGACCGGTTCGGGAGCTGGCATCAAGCAGCTCATCGCCGGCCAGGTCGACTTCGCCGGCTCCGACTCGGCGCTGAGTGAAACGCCCAAGGCGGGCGCCACCACAAGCGAGCAGGCCGACGCCGACAAAGCCTGCGGATCCCCCGCGTGGAACCTGCCCATGGTGACCGGCCCCGTCGCCGTTGCCTACAACGTCAAGGGTGTCGCCAAGCTGATCCTGACCCCCGCCGTGACCGCCAAGATCTTCAACGGCGCCATCACCACCTGGAACGACCCGGCGATCGCGGCGATCAACCCCGGCGTCACCCTCCCGGCGGAGGCCATCAAGGTCTTCTTCCGCTCCGATGAGTCCGGCACGACTGACAACTTCACCAAGTACCTGAAAGGCTCTGCCCCAAGTAACTGGCCCCAGGACACCGGCAAGAAGTGGACCGGCAAGGGTGAAGGCAAGCAGGCAAATGCCGGTGTCTCCAACGCGGTAAAGGCCACCGAGGGCGGCGTCACCTACTCCGAATGGTCGTATGCCAAGGACAACAAGCTCAGCATGGCCCTGATCGACAACGGCGCCGGCCCGGTCGCGCTGACTGGTGAGTCGGTAGGCACGGCTGTCGGCGCTGCGAAGATCGTGGGCTTGGGCAACGACCTGAAGCTGAAGCTGGACTACGCCACGAAGACGCCTGGGGCCTACCCGATCCTGCTGGTGACCTACGAGCTTGTCTGCTCCAAGGCCAAGGACCCGGCCAAGGCCGCGCTCGTCAAGGATTTCCTGAAGTCCTTTGCCGCCGCCGGCGAGCAGACCAAGCTGCAGGCCATCGGCTACGCGCCGCTTCCCAGCGCAGTGCAGACCAAGGTAGCCTCCGCAATCGAGGCCCTCTCCTAGTCGTGCAACAGACAGGCTTGAACTGACGTGCCGAGTATCACCGGCGTCTCCGCAGTCGACGAGCTTCCGAAGCCCGAAGGGCGCGGTCCGTTTCTGACGGACCGCGTCCCTGCGGGTACGGGACGGCTCGGCGACCGCATCTTCGGTGGCACGGCCAAAGGCGCCGGTCTGCTCGTCATCGCCATCGTGACGCTGATCGCCGGCTTCCTGATGTCCCAGGCCCTGCCGTCCCTGGCCAAGGACAGGGTCAACTTCCTGACCTCCACGCAGTGGAACGTCGACGGCACCCCGCTGCAGTTCGGCATCGCCAACCTGCTCTGGGTGACCGTGCTCTCCTCCGTGATCGCCATGCTGATCGCTGTCCCGTTCGGCGTC
>PKWT01000121.1 GCA_003132125.1 Micrococcales bacterium
TCCTGTGACATGAAGGGACTGCAGGGCACGCTCGATGAGCTCGGCACCCCTCTGTCAGAGGTCACCTTTGTCGTCGTTGACCTCGAGACGACGGGTGGCAGTCCCGCCGGCGCGCACATCACCGAGGTCGGCGCGGTCAAGATCCGTGGTGGCGAGGTGATCGGCGAGTTCCAGACCCTGGTCAACCCGGCCGAGCCGATCCCCGCCTTCATCTCGGTCCTGACCGGCATCACCAACCAGATGGTCGCCGACTCGCCACGGATCGGCAGCGTGTTCCCCGCTTTTCTCGAGTTCGCCGGCGACAGCGTGCTGGTCGCTCACAATGCGCCCTTCGACATCTCCTTCCTCAAGGCTGCGGCCGTGATCACCGGTCACACCTGGCCTCCCTTTCATGTTGTCGACACGGCCCATCTGGCTCGACAGCTGGTCAGCAAGGACGAGGCCGCTAACCGCAAGCTCGGCACGCTGGCGCGGTTGTTCGGCGCCGCGACAACCCCGGACCACCGCGCCCTGCACGATGCCCGCGCCACGGTCGACGTTCTTCATGGACTGATCTCACGCGTGGGTGGCCTCGGCGTCGTGACTCTGGAAGAGCTCAGCACGTTCTCCTCGCGGGTTACCTCGGCGCAGCGCCGCAAGCGCCATCTGGCCGAGGGCCTGCCGTCTGCGCCGGGCGTCTACATGTTCAAGGACAGCCAGGGACACGTGCTCTATGTGGGCACCTCCCAAGACATCCGACGCCGGGTCCGCACCTACTTCACGGCCTCGGAACAGCGCACCAGGATGGCCGAGATGGTCGGGGTCGCCGCCTGCGTGACGCCGGTCGTCTGTGAGACCACCTTGGAGGCACAGGTCCGTGAGCTTCGCCTGATCGCGCAACACAAACCGCGTTACAACCGTCGATCCAAGAACCCTGAGACGGCGCCGTGGGTCAAGCTCACCGTCGAGCCCTTTCCACGGCTGAGCATCGTCCGCAAGGTCATCGCGGACGGCGCCCGATACTTCGGTCCCTTCAGCTCACACCTGGGTGCCGAGTCAGCCATCGCCGCTGTCCACGAAGTGCTTCCGCTGCGCCAGTGCACCAAACGGCTGCCGGCCAGCGGCGGATCCGTTGGCTGTGCGCTCGCCGAGATGGGGCGCTGTGGCGGGCCGTGCATGGGCAACGAGAGCGTCGAGGACTACGCCGTGGTCGTCGAGCAAGCCGCCCAGATGATCGCGGGTGACTCACGAGGGGTTGTTGGAGCCCTGTGCCAACGGATGAGCGGCCTCTCGGGTGAGGAACGGTACGAGGACGCCGGCGCGGTCCGTGACCGGATGCTGCACCTGGTACGGGCTGCAGCGCGGGCTCAACGCATCGCGCCACTGGCCAACAGCCCCGAGATCACCGCGGCACGCCCGGCGCCCCATGGTGGGTGGGAGATCATCTGCGTCCGGTTCGGCAGGCTGGCGGGCACCGCTGTGTCACCCCCGGGCGCCGATCCTCGCCCGTATATCGAGGCACTGGGGGCAAGCGCCGAGAACGTGGAGGCTGTGCCGGGACCGGCCCCCTCGGCCTCGGCGGAGGAGACCGAGAAGATACTGCGCTGGCTCGAGTCCGCCGGCGTCCGGCTGGTCGCCATCGATGGTGAATGGACCTGTCCCGTGCACGGGGCCGGCGCAGCCCGCGCAGCACTGGATCCCGACGCCACGGCGTACCGCGATGTCGTGGGGTTCGACGAGCCGACGGGGCCGGGGCTCCGCCATCGCCCGGCCGCAGTGGCGTTCGCGCTTTCCGAGGCGCTGGAAGCACCTGCGGCACCCGTGGTGCCCACGACGTTCTGTGCTGCGGGCTAGGGTGGTGCCGTGATTTCCGCCATCGTCTTGATCAGCGCTGAGGTCGACCGTATTCCCGAGGTCGCCGCCGCGATCGCCGAGATCAACGGCGTCAGCGAGGTCTACTCCGTCACCGGGGACGTCGACCTCATCGCCATCGTGCGCGTCCGTCAGCACGAGGAGCTCGCCGACGTGATCGCCGACCAGCTCAACAAGGTCAGCGGGGTCCTCGCCACCCAGACCCATATCGCCTTCCGGACGTATTCCAAGCATGACCTCGAGGCCGCTTTCAGCCTTGGCCTGGACGACGCCTGAGCCTCGCGCCGCCTGCGGTCAGCTCTTCGTCGCGGCGATCCATCGCTGCAGCACGGACGTTGCGCCACCGTCATCGATGGCGGCAACGGCACGGTCCATCGCGGACCGAAGCGCTGCCACGAAGTCAGCCGGGCGTTCTCCTTGGTCTGGCGTCGTCAGCGCCAAGGCAATGCCGGCATTGAGCACCACGGCATCCCGAATGGGCCCGACGGCCCCGCCGAACACATCGCGAACGACCTGGGCGTTGTATGCCGCGTCGCCCCCCCGCAGCGTCTCCAGAGGGTGCAGCTCGAGTCCGACCGACCTGGGATCCACGTCGTATTCGCGGATCGCACCGTTGCGCACCCACCAGACCGTCGAGGTCGTGGAGATGGTCAGCTCGTCGAGGCCGTCGTCCCCACGGAAGACGGCAGCGTCCTTGCCCCGCCCCGCAAACACCCCGGCCATCAGCGGTGCCATCCTGGCATCCGCGACACCCACGGCGGCATACGTCGGCTGAGCCGGGTTGGTGAGTGGCCCCAGGAAGTTGAAGGCCGTGGCGATACCCAGGTCGCGACGCGCTGAAGCCGCGTGCCGCATCGCGGGATGGAACGCCTGAGCAAAGCAGAAGGTGATGCCTGCTTTCTCGACGACTGCGGCAACGTCCGAGGGATGCAGCGCGAGGTTGATGCCAAGGGCCTCGAGAACATCGGCGGAACCCGATGACGAGGAGGCAGACCGGTTGCCGTGCTTGACGACTCGCACGCCACTGGCGGCGGCCACGAGCGATGCCATGGTCGAGATGTTGACCGTGTGCGCGCGATCGCCGCCAGTGCCGACGATGTCCAGCGTCGTCCCCGACACCTCGATCCGACTCGCGTGCGCAAGCATCATGTCGGCCAGTCCGCGCATCTCCTCAACGGTCTCTCCCTTGGCGCGCAACGCCATGAGAAAGCCAGCCACCTGCACGGCGCTCGCATCGCCGCTCATGATCTGGTTCATCGCCCACCCAGACTCGACCGCACCAAGGTGATGTCCGGACAGCAGCTCAGTGAAGATCGTCGGCCAGGTCATGCCGCCGCCTGACGCATCGGCCGCCATCGTCTAGGCGCTGGTCGTCGGGGCGGCGACCGTGCGCCCCAGCTCGGCAACCGCGCCGGCGACGGCGATGGGGTCGAGCGGGTGGGGCACGGCCAGATCGGCCTGTGACCAGGCTGCCAGCCAGCCGTCCTGCGGTCGTCCGGTCAGGACCAGCACCGGCGGGCAGCTGAAGATCTCGCTCTTCAGCTGACGGCACAGGCCGAGACCACCGACGGGCGCCGCCTCACCATCCAGAACCAGCAGATCGAAATCTCCGGTCTCCACCGCCTCGATCACGGCCGCGGCAGTGGCGCACTCGAGCCAGGTGGTCACCTCAACGTCTCGCGCCGGCCGACGACCGACCGCAATGCGCACGGCGTCACGCGTGGCGATGTCGTCGCTGTAGAGCAATACCGACAACTGGTGTGCGACCCGCGGCGAGGTCGAGTCGGCTGGAGCAGCAGCTGGCGTCACGTGCGAAGCGGTCATGAGCCTGATGCTACCGGTGCCGGTTTGCGGGAAAGGCCATACCCATGCCCGTTTGTTGGTGGAATCGGAGCCCGAATAAGGTAATAATGGCGCCTGTGTCGACCGCCGCAGTAGTTCACTCAAGCACCCCGAGCCCTCCCTCGGGGCCAATCCCCGGCCATGGCCCGGTGACCCGCCCCAACATGGTCTCGGTCGGCACCATCGTCTGGCTGGCCAGCGAGCTGATGTTCTTCGCGGGGCTCTTCGCGATGTACTTCACGATTCGCTCGGTGTCCCCCGACCTGTGGCACCAGAGGACCGACCTTCTCAATGTCCCGTTCGCAACGGTCAACACCCTTGTGCTGGTCATCTCCTCGGTGTGGTGCCAGCTCGGCGTCTTCAAGGCCGAGCACGGTCAGCCGGCCCGCACCGGCTCGTTCCTCCAGCTCAGGCTGTGGGGCATGCGCGAGTGGTACGTCCTGGCCTACGTCTTCGGCTCGATCTTCGTTGCCGGGCAGGTCTTCGAGTACGCCAACCTGATCAGCCACGGCCTGACCATCTCCGCAGACGCCTACGGCTCCGTCTTCTACCTCACCACGGGCTTCCACGCGATGCACGTCACCGGGGGTTTGATCGCCTTCCTGTTGATCATCGGGCGGACCTTCACGACCCGTCGCTACACTCACGCGCAAGCCACCGGCGCCGTCGTCACGTCCTACTACTGGCACTTCGTCGATGTCGTGTGGATTGCCCTGTTCGCCACGATCTACCTGCTCAAGTGATGCACGGCTTCTCCCTCGACGTCCGCACCGAAGACAGGAACTTCCTGTGAACGCACTGGCCGCCCGGCGCCGACATCCCGCTGCGATCCTGCTCCTGCTGTTGTTGGGGCTCGTGGCGACCGGCGGGTTGTACTCCCTGCTGGCCCCCAAGCCTGCACAAGCCGCGACGGCCACGGCTGATGACGTGAACGCGGGCAAGATGCTGTTCCTGGCCAACTGCGCCACCTGTCATGGCCTGCACGCCGAAGGCAGCAAGGACGCACCCAGCCTGGCCGGTGTGGGCGCTGCAGCCGTTGACTTCCAGGTCGGCACGGGCCGTATGCCGCTCGCCGGGCCGGGGGTTCAGGCCGCGGCCAGCAAGAAGATCATGTTCACCGATGCGCAGATCGCGTCTCTGGCCGCATACGTCGCCTCGCTCAGCCCCGGCCCGGCGATTCCCGATGACCAATACACCAAGGGCGATGGCAATATCGCTCACGGCAACGAGCTGTTCAAGGTCAACTGTGCGATGTGCCACAACTTCGCAGGCTCGGGCGGGGCACTGACTCGTGGCAAGTACGCGCCGAGCCTGCGCAACGTCACCGGCACGCACATCTACGAGGCGATGGTGTCGGGACCACAGTCGATGCCGGTCTTCAACGACGCCAACCTGTCCCCCACTGACAAGAACGACATCATCAGCTACCTGCACGAGCTGGACAAGAACAAGAACCCTGGTGGCATGAACCTTGGCAACCTCGGGCCTGTCTCGGAGGGCATGTTCATCTGGGTCTTCGGCCTGGGCCTGATGATTGGTGCCGCCGTCTGGCTTGGCGCGAAGGCCGCGTGACCTGATGCGAAGCCCTGGCAACAACACTCGACGCCACGACCCAACACACGAGCGCTGCGAATCGACGGGATCGATGTCACGATGAACGAGAAGGACATGGAACCCACAGGGGCCGAGGGTGGCCATCCGGGCACCGCGCTGGGCCTCGACCAGGGACATACCGAAGGCGAGGGCGGGATGCCCGAGCGGTTTGCCAATCCCGGACTTCCCCCGCACGTCAGCCGCTCAGCGGACCTCGGTGAACATGCTGCCCGCCGCGCGGAACGTCAGGTTGCGGCGCTGTTCGGCATCTCCATGGTGGCCACCGTCATCTTCCTCGTGGCCTACTTCGCGATCGACCAGAACACCTACCGATTCGTCCCCGGGATCGGGCAGGCGAACCTGTCCAACATCGTCCTGGGGGTCACGCTTGGCCTGAGCCTGCTGTGCATCGGCCTCGGCGCGGTCCACTGGGCCAAGACCCTGATGCCGGACACCGAGGTCACCGAGGCTCGGCACCCGCAGCGGTCCTCGGACGACGCCCGTGCTGAGGCGGTCGAGACGATCATGGCCGGTGGCGACGCGACGCAGCTGGCTCGCCGCCCGCTGATCAGGTACATGCTCGGGGGCGCCCTTGGCCTCTTTGCGCTCCCGCTGGGCCTGCAAGTAGCCGGCAGCCTCGGCCCACTCCCGCATGCCGAGCTGTCAACCACGTTCTGGCGCAAGGGAATGCGGCTGGTGCGCGACCCGGAGCTGTCCCCCATCAAGGCCTCGGACGTCACCATCGGATCGGTCTTCAACGTGATGCCCGAGGGCATCGACAAGTCCCACGACGTCCTCGAGGAAAAGGGTAAGGCTGCGGTCCTGCTCATGCGGCTCAACCCGGACGACATCAAGATCGCCAAGGAGCGCGACTGGGGTCACGACGGGATCGTCGCCTACTCCAAGATCTGCACCCACGTGGGATGTCCCGTCGGCCTGTACGAGCAGCAGACCCACCACCTGTTGTGTCCTTGTCACCAGTCGACCTTCGACGTGACCGAAGACTGCAAGGTCATCTTCGGCCCGGCACACCGGCCCTTGCCGCAGCTGAAGATCACCGTTGATGCCGAGGGCTACCTTGTGGCCGACTCGGCGTTCCGCGAAGCGGTCGGCCCAAGCTTCTGGGAGCGTGGATGAGCAACGCAGCCACTCCGAAGGGCGCCGCAGGTCTGCGCGCCAAGGACGCGAAGCCTTCATCGGCCAAGGGCAGCGGCCTGGCCGGCTGGGTGGACGACCGAACCGGTGCCGCCAAACCGGTGAGCTACCTGCTCAAGAAGGTGTTCCCCGACCACTGGTCCTTCATGCTCGGCGAGATCGCGATGTTCTCGCTGATCATCCTGCTGCTGACTGGAACGTTCCTCACCTTCTGGTTCGTCCCGAGCGCAGGCCAGGTGATCTACAACGGCTCCTACGTGCCACTCAAGGGCATCGCGATGAGCGAGGCGTTCAAGTCCACCGTGGACATCAGCTTTGAGGTCCGCGGCGGACTGATCATTCGCCAGATCCACCACTGGGCGGCGCTGATGTTCACCGTCTCGATCACGGTGCACATGTTCCGGGTCTTCTTCACCGGAGCCTTCCGCAAGCCGCGCGAGATCAACTGGGTCATCGGCACGGTCTTGTCCCTGTTGGCGATCAACGAGGGCTTCACCGGCTACTCCCTTCCGGATGACCTGCTCTCGGGCACCGGTCTGCGGGCGGCCGAGGGCTTCATGCAGTCAGTCCCCGTCGTCGGCTCCTACCTCGCCTACTTCGTCTTCGGCGGCGCGTTCCCCGGCGAGGCAATCATCCCCCGTCTCTACACGACGCACGTCCTCCTGCTCCCGGCCCTCATCGTTGGGCTGTTCACCGCCCACATCGTGCTCGTGGCGGTGCACAAGCACACGCAGTACCCCGGCCCGGGCAAGACGAACGACAACGTGGTCGGTTACCCGATGATGCCGGTCTACATGGCCAAGGCCGGGGGCTTTTTCTTCATCGTGTTCGGCATCACGACCCTGATGGCCGCCCTGGTCACGATCAACCCGATCTGGCTGTACGGCCCCTATAACCCATCAGCGGTGACAGCTGGCGCACAGCCGGACTGGTACATGGGCTTCGCCGATGGGGCACTGCGTCTGTTCCCCGGCTTCTTCGAGTTCCATGTCTTCGGGTTCACCCTCAGCCTGAACGTCTTCATCCCCTCCCTGGTGGTGATGCCGCTGCTGTATGGCATCGCCGGCGCTTACCCGTTCATCGAGTCCTGGGTCACGGGCGACAAGCGTGAGCACCACTTGCTCGATCGCCCGCGAAACGCCCCGGCCCGCACCGGGCTGGGCGTGATGGCCATCAGCTTCTACCTCATCCTGTTCTTTGCTGCCGGCAACGACCTGATGGCCATCAAGCTGGGGCTGTCCATCAACGACATCACCCGGGCGTTCCAGATCCTGCTGATCGTGGTCCCACCACTGGCGTACTGGGTCACCAAACGGTTCTGTATGAGCCTCCAGCGCCACGACCGCGACCTGGTCCTGCATGGCCGCGAGACCGGGCGCATCGTCCGCACCGCCGAGGGCGCGTTCTTCGAGGTGCACCAGCCTCTCCCAGAGCACCAGCGCTGGGCGTTGGTGCAGCACCAGTCCGAGAAGCCCTTGGAGCTGACTGCCACTGTCGATGCCAACGGCGTACGCCGACCGGGCGCCTTCAAGGAGCGGCTGCGCGGCAAGGTCTCGAGCTTCTACTTCGCGGACAGCGTCGACCCCGTGACCCCGGCCGAGCTGGCCGCTGCTCATCACGACGGCTCAGCGCACGAGGCGATCGAAGCCCCCCAGGAAGACGCGGGGCAAGGTTGGGTCGGTCAGCTGCACGGTGGTGCCGAAGAGCGTCCCGAGACCGACGCATACGCGCCTCACGAGCACCAGCACGACCATGACCACGAGGTGGATCCGGACTCCACCACGGCGCGCTGAGGCAGAAGGGTTTTGCAAGGAGGGAGGCGTGGGCCGCTGGCCCTGCTCGCAGGCTCCCTTGATGGGCTGCGCGGCCCACGCCTCCCTCCTTGCCGGCTCACTTGTGGGCTGCGCGGCCACACCCCCTCCGTGCGACCTGCCGACCTGCCGTCAGCTGCCCAGCAGCTGGGCCAGTCGCAGTGACAGGTCGTGCTCATCACCCACCAGCTCGACCACTTTCGCTCGTGATGTCATCCCGCTCACCAGACCAACATCGGCCCGACGCAGGCCAAAGGCCTTGGCAACGGCCTTCAGGACGGCCTCGGTCGCTGCGCCATCCACTGCCCGTGGAGCCACACTCACGATGAGGACCGGCGCCTGACCGTCAGACCCGTCGCCATACTGCCCTCCGACCTTGGGNNGTCGTGCTGGGGACCACAATCCCGACTCCTGTGCCCTTCGCCGTGGCAGGCTGGCTGATGTGCTGACGATGACGGCGGAAGAGTTCGACGAGGCCGTGGGAGACGCGCTCGACGACGTCCCCGCCGAGCTGCTTGCCCTCATGGACAACGTGGTGTTCCTCGTTGAGGACGAACCGCCCTCAGACGACCCAGAGCTGCTCGGCGTCTACGACGGCACTCCGTTGACCGAGCGCGACGGCGGCTGGGCCGCAGGGGCACTACCGGACAGGATCACCATCTTCCGGGGTCCGACGCTGCGCATGTGTCAGACGCGCGAGGAGATCCTGGAAGAGGTGGCGGTCACCGTGGTGCACGAGATCGCGCACCACTTCGGTATCAATGACGAGAGACTGCACGAGCTGGGCTGGGACTGACCCCGGCAGCCAAGCCGACAGGTGCGCAGAATCAGGCGAGCGCGCTCTGGGCTTTCCAACCGACAAAGTCGTAGACCCAGACACCGATGCCTTCGGTCGGCTTGAAGGCGCGGGGCGAGCCGGTGAACTTGACGATGTCACCCATCTTGGAGTTGTTGAACATCCACTCCGCGTCAGCGGGTGCCATGTTGGTGCACCCGTGCGAGACGTTCTGGGTCCCTTGCGCATTGACCGACCAGGGGGCGGAGTGGATGAACTCCCCCGTCCAGGTCAGGCGCAAGTTCCACTTGGTATCGATCTTGTAATAGTTGGGGTCGCCCTTGGGGATACCCACCGTCGCCGAGTCCATCGTGATGGCCTTGTTGCGCTCGATGATGACCTTGATGCCGTTGCGGGTCTCGGTCAGCGGTCCGGGCCTGCCCGTGCTCACCTTGAAGGTGCGGATGGCCACGCCGTCACGACGAACGATCATGGTGTGGGCGTTCACATCCACCGTGCTCACCATCGAGGAACCCACGGTGAAGCTCGTCTGGTCATCCGCGGCGATCCACTTGTCTGCCCCGGTCTGTAGACCGTGCAGCGGCGTGGAAACCGTGACTTTGGTGCCCGGGAACCAGTAGTCCTTGGGGCGCCACATCAGCTGACGGTTGTCGAGCCATCCCCACGCACCCTGCTGGACCGGAACCGTCGTGACCTTGACCCGCTTCTCGACCTCCGCCCGCTGTGCCCTGGTGATAACGCCAGTGTCGAACTGGACGATGACCGGCATACCGACACCAACGACGCCGCCGTTGGGTATCAGGCCATAGGTCGCCGTCACTTTGGGCGTCAGCGTCGTGAAGGTCGAGCTGGTGGTTGTCGCCGTGCCATCGGGGCCGCTCGATGCCATCGTCAGGGTGTAGACCGTGGACGGGCGAAGCAGATCGCTGCTCGTCCACACGCCGTTGGGACCTGTCTGCCCTCCGACCGTCTGCCCTGTGGCGTCTGCGAGCGTCACCGCGCCAAGCACGCCGGTGGACGCCTTCACGGTGACAGGGACGTTGGGTGCGACGTCGGTGGCCAGATCAGCCGGGAAGACGTCGAGCACAGCCGGAGTGGACGTGGGTGTGGGCGTGGCTGTGGCCGCGATCTGCCCCGCGCCGTTGGCCGCCGCGCCGTTGGCCGCCGCGCCGGCGGTGCCTGCCGGTGTGATGCCCTGGCAAGCACTCAGCGCGAGGCTCAAGGCCACCAGGGCGACGGCGAAACCGCCACCTGATCGGGACCTCGCTGATGGTGACTTCACGTCGTACCGACTCTCAGGTAACGGCCACTGGCCGATGCTCTACCGGACCCCCCGTGAGGCCGGTCAATCGACAGACCTCGGATGCCCATGGAACGTGGATGACGAGGTCACGAAAGCGCCTCACCGCTCTCAGGAGCTGTCTGGTCCAACGTCGCCTCAGCCTACGCCCTACGCACCTCAGACGCGCGTCGCAGCGCCGGTAACGCCACAGAATCAGACGGCGTGCTCTCCGCGGAAGTACTCATATGTCCACCCGATGAGGGCCAGGACAGCGAGACACAGGCCAATGATGAACAGCCACCAGCCGACGGCAAGGCCGAGGAAGACGACCGCCGCGGACGCGGCCAATGGCAGCGGCCACCAGCTGTGGGGGCTGAAGAACCCGTACTCCCCTTCGGCAGCTGATATCGGGGCAGAGGGGTCATCTTCCGGGCGAGGGTCGAGCTTGCGGCCCGTTTCCCAGAGATAGAAGCCAATCAGGGCAGAGAGTCCCGCACACAGAAGCAGCCCGAAGGGGCCCACCGGCTCTCTCCAATGGGTCACCATGCCGTAGATCAGGCCCATCATGGTGAAGAACGTGCCGATCACGACGAACAGCTTGAACTCGGCCTTCATGGCACATCCTCCCCGTGCAGCGTCTGGTCAGGATCGTTCTCGCCCAGCAAGGTGTTGAGAATGCGCTGGTCCGCCACCGGAGCGTCATATACGACGCTCTCAGGGTGGTGCAGGTCGAAGGCCGGACGCTCGGAGCGGATCCTTGGGATCGACACGAAGTTGTGCCTCGGTGGCGGGCACGACGTTGCCCACTCCAGTGACGCGCCGTAGCCCCACGGG
This sequence comes from Micrococcales bacterium, assembly GCA_003132125.1. Classification (GTDB taxonomy): domain Bacteria; phylum Actinomycetota; class Actinomycetes; order Actinomycetales; family Dermatophilaceae; genus UBA4719. Next base: position 11,165 of record PKWT01000121.1, read on the forward strand.
TCGTCGGTCTCGACCAACGGTGCCGTCCGATAGGTCTTCCACACGTTGTAGAGGAAAGGAATCGTCGAGGCACCCAACAGGAACGCCCCCACGGTGGAGACCTGGTTCATCCAGGTGAAGCCATCCTCGGGCAGATAGTCGGCGTAACGACGCGGCATACCCACAATCCCGAGAACGTGCTGGATCAGGAACGTCGTGTGGAAACCGA
>PKWT01000305.1:0-6072 GCA_003132125.1 Micrococcales bacterium
ACGGAACCTCAGCCACCAACCCTTCCCTGGCCCAGGTTCGGCTTCGCCTGGCCTGAGCGCGTCACTCGATGCGCGTCACTCGATCTGTTGGTCGATCGGCGCGCCGTACCAGTTCTCGATGATCCGCCGGGCGATCGAGACCGATGGAGAGAAGCCGAAACGACCGGCCGCCACCATCTCGCGCAGCTCCTCACGCGTGACCCACAGAGCCTCGACGATCTCGTCCATGTCCAGGTGGAGCGTCGGGTCAGCTGCATGCGAGGTGAAGCCCACCATCAGCGAAGACGGGAACGGCCACGGCTGGTTGCCGAGATAGCGCACCTGGTCGACGACCACGCCGACCTCTTCGAGAACCTCCCGCGCGACCGCCGCCTCGAGGGACTCACCGGGCTCGACGAAACCCGCCAGCACCGAGAGCCGCCCCTCCGGCCAATGAGGGCTGCGGGCGAGTAGCAGCCGGTCGACATCGTCGGTCACCGCCATGATCACCGCCGGGTCGGTGCGTGGATAGTGCTCGCTCTCGTCTTGCGGGCAACGACGGATCCAGCCGGACTGGTCGGGGTCCGTCCTCGAGCCGCAGCGAGGGCAATGGGTGTGCACAGCGTGCCAGTTGGCCAGCCCCAGCATGGTGGCGAACAGGCCCGCGTCCCGGTTCGAGAGCAGGACACCCACCGAGCGCAAGGTTCGCCACTGCGGGGTCCCCAACGGATCCAGGTCGTCACGCACCACTCCCACGTATGCCGTGCCGTCGCCGTCCTCCCCCAGGAAGACTGCCAGCCGGCTCGTGTCCCGCGCAGTGGGGGAACGCAGAAGCAGGGCGAGGTCACGATCGAGCTCGACCACCTCCGCCCGGCCGGCAGCCAGCTCCAGGACCTGTGTGGACGGGTCTCTCAAGAGCGAATGCAAGAGCTCCGGGTCTTTGCGTCGCACGCCAGCGCGGTCCAGGGTGCCGCGCGCCAGAGCCAAATTGTGCAAAGTTTCCGAAGACCCGCTCACGCCTTCCAGCCTATGGGGCCTACTCGTCATACGGTGTGTTTGTGACCCGCACTCCCCTTGCCCTCGCCGCACTCGCCAGCGTCGCGGTGCCGGGGCTGGACCCCGTGGCTGTCGAAGGCACCCCGCATGTGACCGGCCATCAGTTCGAAGTGGCCTTCATCGAAGACACGCAGCATCGCCGCTGGGTCGTCCGCGCGCCGTTGACTGCCGCCGCCGGGGCACAGATGGATGTCACCATGTCGTTGTTGGGGCTTCTGTCGCGCCGGCTGCCCTTCTCGGTGCCGATGCCCAAGGGTTTCGTGGATCTCAAGGAGGGTGGCAGGGCCGCGGTCTACCCCTACATGGCCGGGCGCCCGCTGTATTTCGCACACCTTCCGGCCGGACCGGGGATCGCGGCCGAGCTGGGCCGCGCAATCGCCGCTCTGCACAACGTTGACCGGGCACTCTTCGACGAGGCCGGCCTCCCGACGTATGACGCCGACACCTATCGCACCCGCCGCCTCTCAGACCTCGACCGGGCCGCTGCGACAGGACACGTTCCGACCGCGCTGCTGGCCCGGTGGGAACGCTCGCTCGAAGATGTGTCGCTGTGGCGCTTCGCCCCGACTCCGACCCACGGCGACCTGACCGGCGACCAGGTGCTCGCCGTCTTCGACGATGACGAGGATGCCGCCACCGGCCGTATCCGCGGTCTGACCGGTTGGGAGGACGCCAAGGTCGCAGACCCTGCAGACGACTTCGCGGCGCTGGTCACCCAGGCACCACCCGCGGCGTTCGACACGGTGCTCGAGGCCTACGCACATGCCCGGGTCGACCGGCCGGACAAGCACCTCGAGCGCCGGGCCCGGCTGGCCGGTGAGCTCACGCTGGTGTCCGAGCTGCTGACTGCGATTGGTTCCAAGGACCAGGACGGCATCGAGGCGTGCGCCGCCAGGTTGCGAAAGCTGGATGCTGACACGTTCGAGAAAGACCTCGACGAGGCGGCGGATCCCGCCACTCCAGCCGCAGTGGTCTCACCGGTCGATGCCGAGACCCCATCAGACACACCAGGCGCCTAGTCCGGGATCGACCCCAACAAGGATTCCAGCTGCTCGTCGTCGGGCAGATCCGGAAACACCGTCTCACCAGTTCGGGCGTAGTAGAACGCCGCATCGACCTGGTCGAGCGAGAGCCCTCGAAGACGGGCAAAGGCCAGACGGTAGGCCCCCAGCTGCAAGGCACGAACCCGTGCCTCGTCGCCGGACGGTTTGGCCCCGGTCTTCCAGTCCACCACGGTGAGCCCTCCCCCGGGTCGAGCGAAGACGGCATCGATGCGGCCCCGAATCGCCATCTCTGAGACTGTCGTCTCGATCGCGATCTCGATCGCGGTAGGGCTACGCCCCGCCCATTCGCTGGCCAGAAAGAGCTCCTTCATCAGCGGCAGCTGCTCGTCGTCCGCCGGGTCATCGTCGGCGCTGCCCGGAAGGTCACAAAGGTCGACGAAGGCGGCCCTTGCGAAGTGCTGCTCAACCCAAGCGTGAAAAGCCGTGCCACGACGGGCCGCCAGCGCTGGTGCTGACGGCATGGGCCGACGCAGGTCGCGAGCGAAGGCCTGCGGGTCGCTGGCGAACGACACCACGCCGGACGCCGACAGGTGGCGTGGGACCCTGACCTCGATCTCGCGCGGTCGGGCCGCCGAGTCGCGTTCGGCGAGGAGGATCCTGAGCTCGCGTTCGCGACCGGTGACGCGTGGTTCACCAGGCCCCGCGCTCGGCTCACCCGGTCCGTCGCCTGGCTCATCGACATCGTCGCGCGTCTTCAGGTCCGCCATCGCGTCCAGCACCACCTGGACGGCATCGCTGAGCTGCGCGCGCCGAGCTGCCATCGGATCGGACGGCCAGATCGCGCTCACCGGCTCACTCTGGCGCGGGTTGGCGAGCTTGCCATCCCCTTCCGGCTCAGGCATCGGCTCCCACGTGTGGGGGTGCAGACCGAGGTCGCCGTGATCGACCAGCTCGGTGAGGAACCGAGAAGTGATGCGCGGAGTGGTGGGGTCTGACCAGACCGCCGCGGTCAGAAGAAGCTCGCGCCGGGCACGGGTCAAGGCCACGTACGCCAGCCGTCGTTCCTCGTCGATGCCGTGCTCGCCGCCGGCACTGATGAAGTCGCGGATCTCGGTCTCCAGCGCCGCGAGGTCGGGGGCCGACTTCCACCGCAGCGCCGGCAGCCCATCACAGTCCCCCCGCAGGTCGTAGGGGACACCCGACAGTCCTCCGATCCAGCCCTTGTCGGTGGGTGGGCTGATCTTCCATGCGCCGCCCTTGAACGACGTCGCAGAGCTCGATCGTGCCGGGAACGAGCCCTCGACCAGCCCGGGGACGGCCACCACGTCCCACTCCAGTCCCTTGGCGGCGTGCACCGTGAGCACCTGGACGGCATCGGAGGACACCTCGATGTAGCCCTTGTCCAGTCCACGTTCCTCGGCCTGAGCGGCATCCAGCCAGGACAGGAAGCCACCCAACGTGGGCCGATCGGCTGAACCGGAGAAGCTCGCCGCCACATCCGCGAACGCGTCCAGGTGGGCGCGGGCGGTTGTTGGCGTGTGTTCCGGACGGGACAGCACCTCGATGTCCAGGCCCAGAGCACGCTCGGCCTCGCCGGCGAGGTCAGCAAGGGGCATGCCGGTGAGAGACCGGAGGCGCCGGATCGCCTCACGTAACCCATCCAGACGCTGAAGCGCCACCGCCGAGATGCGCGAGCCGCTGGGGCCGGTCCAGTCAGCTGACGGCAGCTCGTCAAGGGCTTCCACGATGCCGAGGCGGTCTGCGGTATCGACGGGCTGGTCCTTCACGTGGCCGTGCACCGTTTGCGTGACCCGCGAGCGAGCCCCGTGGCGGCGCTCAAGGACTCGGGACCAGACGACCAGCCCGTCGAGGTCTGCGGCCCCCAGTCGGCACAACGGCCCGGTCAACAACCGCATCAGCTGGTCGCCACGGGTGGGGTCCTGAACCACCCAGAGCAGCGCCAAGATGTCCGAGACCTCGGGGGTGGTGAGCAACCCGCCAAGACCCACGACCTCCACCGGCAGGCCGGCTTTCTCGAGGGCGTCGATGACAGCACCGAACTGAGAACGCTTGCGGCACAATACTGCTGCGGTAACTCCCGTGGCGCGACCGCGCGCATCGCGCCAGTGGTGGGCGATCCAGGCCGCCACGTGCTCGGCTTCGGCCTCGGTGGTCAGCAACCTGGCCGCGAGCAGCCGACCGGCGCCCGCATCGGAACGGGGGCGAAGAACCTCCACGTCGACGGTCGACTTGCGCCGCAGCGGGCCCGAGGTGATGTTTGCCGCAGAAAGGATGGCGTTGTCGTTGCGCCAGCTCGTCGACAGCGGCAGCACATCCGCGTCGCCGGCAGCATCAGCAAACTCTCGCGGAAAGCGGGTCAACGTCGTCGCGCTCGCGCCGCGCCAACCGTAGATCGACTGGTTGGGGTCGCCCACCGCGGTGACCGGCACAGACTCACCGACAGCCACGAAGAGATGCCGGAGCAGCACCAGCTGAGCCTCACTGGTGTCCTGGAACTCATCAAGCAGAACGGCCCGAAACCGTTGACGTTCCATCAGACCGATGTCAGGGAAACGCTGCGACAACGTTGCGGCAAGGGCCATCTGGTCCGCGAAGTCGAGTGCATCCCGACTCCGTTTGAGCGCTTGGTATGCCTCAACCAGCGGTAGAACCTGACGACGGGCCCTGAGCGCGGCCATGGCATCGGCCACCCCCTTGGGCAGATCTCGCGCACGGCTGGCCCCCTTTGGCAGTCCGGCGACCCTGGCCTCGAAACGGTCGATCAACATCTGAAGATCCGCAGGCAGAAGCAGGTGCTCAGCCATCTCGCCGGCCAGGTCCACGACCGCGTTGATGACGGTCGACGCCGCGAAAGGCACGTCATCCATCGGCCCGTCATGACGCTCGACGACCTCGGCGGCGAACTGCCAGGCGGCCGCCTCGGACAGCAGCCGTGACTCGGGCTCAACACCCAGACGCAAGGCATGCTCACCAACCAGTCGACCGGCGTATGAGTGGTAGGTGGAGACCGTGGGCGTGCCACCCAGCACCTCGGCCCCTTCCTGTTCCAGAGCAGGAGTCCACATGCCCACGTGACGCAGCCGACGCAGGCGTCGGGCGATGCGCTCCGCGAGCTCGGTGGCTGCCTTGCGGGTGAACGTCAGGCCCAGGACCTGATCGGGCTCGACGAGTCCGTTGGCCACCAGCCACACGACGCGCGATGCCATCGTCTCGGTCTTGCCCGAGCCGGCACCGGCCACGACCAGCAACGGGCGCATCGGCGCCTGAATGACGGCGAGCTGCTCGGCGGTCGGCGGCGGACTACCGAGGGCTACAGCGATCGACCGGGCGGAATGCCTCATGGGCTGGTCCAGCATCAGATCACCCGGCCCGCGGGCTGGACCGGACAGCTGGACCGGACCGCGCAGAAGGTGCACGCCTTGCCGACCGTGGCGACGAAGTGGCGGCCGGCCATGCCCTCTGCAGTGTCAGTCACCAGCGTCCGTGCCCAACCCGGATCGTCGTCTCCTGACAGCTGCGCCTGCTCCTGCAGTGTGGTCCTGACCCCTGCCGCCTTGCCGATCTGCAGCAGCGCCGCACCGGCCGACACGGAGCCGTGCTCCGCGAAAGCGCCGTGCTCGACCGCGGCCTGGTAGGCGCCCAGCTGAGCGTTGCGGATCAGGTCGCCCTTGGAGGGTTTGGTGGAGCCGGTCTTGAGGTCGACGACGCGCAGTGCACCGCCTTCGTCACGTTCGAGACGATCGACGCGACCCTTCAACAGCGCCCGTCCGAGCTCGACCTCCATGTCGAGCTCTGCGCCGACGCGTTCCCAGCCCCCTACGGCGGACTCCTCGAAGTACCGAGCCAGCCGGGCCACCATCGACTGGGCCTCGAACAGCTGACGACGCGACAACCAGCCGGCCGGCAGACCCAACCTGCCCCACCGGACCTCGACCTCTGCCCGCATGGTGGCCTCGTCGACGTCACCGAGCTCGGCGGCGATGTCGTGGATCAGGGTGCCGATGTTGGCCGC
>PKWT01000305.1:6098-8925 GCA_003132125.1 Micrococcales bacterium
ACCAACGACCACCTCACGGCGCAGCTCGGCGACCAAACCCCCCAGGGTCATCGGCCGAGGCACCTCGCTGAAGGACCTCAGCTCGTCCCCGTCATCGGACTCGTCCGGCGGGTCGACAATGTCGAGATAGACCGAAGGCTGCTCGTCGTCGCTGCGCACGGCAGTCACCAGGAGCCGTTCGGAAGCACGACTGACCGCGACCATGAACAGCCGCGTCTCGTCATACCGGACTGCAGCCTGAGCCGCACGCAACGACTGCCCTCGGCCGGTGACGACATCGACCAGTCGCTCCGACCCCAGAAGGGATCCGCGCAGGCGCAGGTCGGGCCAGATGCCCTCCTGGACGCCCGCGACGACCACGAACCGCCACTGACGTCCCGCCGCGCCCGCGGGGGTGAGCAGCGACACCGTGTCATCGCTGGGAGCGCGAGCCACGAGGGTGTCACCAGCCACGTCCTGTCCGCGAATGTGCTCCAGGAAACCGCGTGGTCCCATCTGCGGCAGCCGGTCGACATACTTTGCCGCGACGTCGAACAGCGCGACAACAGCATCGAGGTTTCGGTCGGCTCGGACCCCGGACAGGCCGCCCCCGAGCGCCACCCGACGCCAGCTCTCCCCCATCCCGGTCGCGTCCCACATGGCCCACAGCACGCCCTCGGCGGTCACACCCGGCGCCCAACGAAGGCCCTCGCCGCCATCCTGGCAATTCAACCCGGCAGCGGCATCCGAGCTGCTGACCGTTCGGGCTGCCTTCACTCCGGCCGCGATCGCCTTGGCAACCCTTCGAATCGGAGCACCCTCAGAACCCAGCATTCCCAATGTGTTTGGCGCGACCAGGCCAAGTGCCAGCAGCTCGTCGCTGCTCCGTCCGCCGCCGCTGTCGAGCTCGTCGCGGCGTAGAGCTCTCCGAAGTCGGCGCAGGCCGACTGCGTCAGCTCCACCGATCGGGGACAGCACAGCATCGACGGCAGTCTGGGTGTCGATCGGATCCGACTGGCCCATCGCCATGTTGAGGACCACCTCGAGCAGCGCCAGCAAGGGACGGACGGCCACCTCGTCGCGGACCGGAACCTCGGCGGACGGCACCGCCACAGGCACGCCGGCGGCCACGAGAACACGACGCAACGTACTGGTGCGGCCCTGGCCCCGAACGACCACAGCCATGTCGGACCACGGCATACGGCCCAGGAGGTGGGCCTGACGCAGCTCGGCAGCGATCAACGCGGCCTCCTGCGAGGCGGCGCGCAGCAGCCGCACCTCGACGTGTCCACCCTGAGCGACGTGCTCGAGCTCGCGGTGGGTTCCTCCGCCGAGTGCGCCGATACGTCGGGTCACCCGATGGGTGACCGCACGCAATGCCTCGGGTTGTCGGTGCGACGTCACGAGCGTGATCGTCGGACCGCTGCCGAACCGCGAGTGGTCGGCCCCCAGGATGCTGGGGTCAGCACCGCGGAAGGTCTGGACCGCGGCGTCCGGGTCGCCGATGAGGACGAGGTCGACGTGCGGGGAGTGGATGACCTCGAGGAGCCGGGCCGCGGCGGGCGTGAGCTCCTGGGCGTCGTCGACCACGATCAGGCGCAGCGACGACGCCAGGCGCTCCTGCGCCTCGGGGTCCTCCTCGAGCAGGTCGGCAGCCGCACCCAGGATCCACGCCGGGTCATAGGAACCAGGCCGCGAGAACGCGGTGACCTCGTCGTACTCGGCCAGAACCTGTGCGGCCGCAACCCACACGGGCCGATCGTGCTGAATGCCCAGGGCCGCCAGGTCGTCGGCCTCCAGCCCCCGCTCGACCGCCCGCATGAGCAGATCCCGCAGCTCGGTGCGGAACCCTCGGGTGGCCAAGGCAGCATGCACCTGCTCGGGCCAGCGCGGGGCCTTGCCCTCTCCCGACGCGTGACCCGCGAGAAGCTCCCGAAGGATGAGGTCCTGCTCGGGCCCGCTGAGCAACCTGGGGCTGGGGTCCCCCCGCAGCGCGGCGCCCTGGCGCAAGATGCTGAAACCGAGCGCCTGGTGGGTGCGGGCCAACGGCTCGGTCGTGGTGCCGCCGATCCGGGCAGTGATGCGGTTTCGCAGATCTGCGGCCGCAGTCCTCGAAGCCGTGAGGACGAGACACTGGTCGGGCGCGACCTCGTCACGGCACACCCGGTCCACCACGATCTCGACCGCGGTGAACGTCTTGCCGGTGCCCGGTGCCCCCAGGACGCGCAGAACCCTTGCGTCATGACCCTGCGTGGCGGAAGCGCGGTTGCCGACAGCGTGGCGGATGACGGCGTGGTGGGTGACGGAGTGATGAGCGGCGGCGCGATGGGCGACGGCGGCAGCCTGGGCCTCATCCAGGATCGGGGCCTGGGCACTCAGACTGGGAGCCCGTCGCAATGTCAGCACCGGCAGATTCCATCACGGCGCACCGACGGCGACTCACGTCAAGCCGTTTCCAGCGCACTCCTCGCCGGCTCGAATCGGTTCAGGACACACGAATGCCCCGACCGTGAGGCCGGGGCATCCACGCTGCAGAACAGGTACGAGTAGTCAGGTCAACTCAGTGTTGGCCAACTCAGTTCTCAACCAGTTCAGCGAGTTGAGATCAGAGCGGACGGATGTTCTCCGCCTGCGGGCCCTTCGGGCCCTGGGTGATGTCGAACTCAACCTTCTGGTTCTCGTCAAGCGAGCGGTATCCGCTGCTGGCGATGGCCGAGTAGTGCGCGAACACGTCGGCGCTGCCGTCTTCGGGAGCAATGAAGCCGAAGCCCTTTTCAGCGTTGAACCACTTCACGGTGCCAGTTGCCATAATCGTTTTTCCTCCAAGAGCGCTCTGTCGATCCCGAAT
>PKWT01000082.1 GCA_003132125.1 Micrococcales bacterium
CTCTGGATCGCCGCGGGGAAGATGCCGCCGACCACGACCGCCGTCACCACCAGCAGCCCGAGCCCGACAGCCGGCAGGCGCCAGGAGTGGGTCCAGATCGTGGCCACGAACAGCGCGGCGCACATGACTCCGGCCACCGCGAGTATCGCCTTGGTGGGCATGACAGCGTGTTGGTCGGTGTATGTCAGGCCGGTGATCAACCGAGAGTCTTTGGTCGTCAACGAGTAGCGGTCCAGCCACCAGCTTGCCGACTGGACAAGGACGAGCAAGGCCAACAGCAGCGACAGGTGAATACGCGCCGCGGTGGTGGTCCGCTCGCCCTTGGTCTGCAGCTGCAGGCCGCCATAGACGTAGTGGGTTGCCGCAGCGGCAAGCGCCGCGAGAACGAGGACCATGGTGAGAAATCCAACGATGAAACGAAGCCATGGCAGCGTGAAGACGAAGAAACCGATATCGAGCTTGAACTGCGCGTCCTTGGAGCCAAAGGGCACCCGGTTGGCCCAGAGCAGGAAGGTCTGCCACTGGCTTGCGCCGGCCGATCCGGCAAAGATGCCCAGCACGGCTGGTGCGGCGACCGTGGCCAAGCGGCGCAGCGGCTCGAGCAGCTCGCGATAGTGGTCGAGGTTCTGCTGCTCGGCCGAGATCGGCGGATAGACCGGGCGGGTGCGATATCCGATCAGCAAACTGGAGGCGACGGCCACCGCCGTGAGCAGACCACACACGACGAAGAGCCCGATCTTGGTCGTGAGCTCGATCCAGAAGACCTTCGTGAAGCCAACACTGTCGAACCAGAGCACCTCCGTCCACCACTGAGCAGTGACGGAGACGAGCACGACGATGACGGCCAGGATGGCCAAGGTGGGAAGCAGCGGACCGCTGCGGCGCAGGTGGATCTGCGGCATCGGAGGACGAGGCCCACTCGGCCCACCCGGCGCACCGCCTGGGCCCTGACCAGATCCTCCGGGACCGCCGGATCCCGCGTCGCCCGAACCGCCGAACCAGTCTCTCTGACTCAAAACATCGCCCGATCTCGCCGTTGCCGCGCACGAAGGCGCGGGCCTATGGAGAATCCAACCTAACTCACATTCCCGTCCGGTTCCCGTGAGACCACCGTGATGCGGCAACATGGATCCGTGACCAGCGCCTTTCAGCCGATCTTCAGCCCACTCGTGACGTGCGCCCTCGAGACTGAAAGGCACGTCGCGGCAGCGGGTTGGGACCAGCCGCCACGCCTGTTCGCCCTTGTCCGAACTCGCGGACTGCTGGAACGGGAGCCGCATCTACGGGCCCACGTCGGCCAGGGCGACGAGGAGGGTCTCACCGCGATCGAGCAGGAGGGCCTGCCCGAGACCTCGTCCCTGGAGTCCCTGCTGGCCCAGCTCGCCTGGCCGGACGATGTGGACGGTGTGGCGCTGGCGGTCGAACGGCTCGTGGTTCCCCCTGAGGCCGAGCACGACCTGCCCGAAGACCCCGATCGGGCAGCCGAGGCCCTCGCCTCACACCCTGACCGCAAGGACGTCCGCCTGCTCGTGGCGGTGCTGCGCGACGGCGAGTCCACCTGCCTGTTGCGCCAACGCGATCACGACACCGACGACAAGGTCGCCTCCGGGGCTGACATCGCGCCAGGTCTGGTTCAGGCGCTCAGCGCCACGCTTCAGGACTGATCAACGTATGCCGTTGTGCCGCAGGCCAACTGGCATGTAGGCGCGTAGGCCTACCGGCGTCCCTGCCTACGTGCACGTCGGCAGGGACGTCGCCTTGTTGGCCGCGATCGACTCGACTGCGTCGCGCGCCTGCGTGAACGTCGACACCTTGATGACCCGCAACCCGTCGGGGACATGCCCGACGACCTCGTTGCAGTTCGCCGCGGGAGCAAGGAACCAGGTGGCTCCGCCCCGCTTGGCGCCGACCAGCTTCTGCTGGATGCCGCCGATCGGCCCGACCGCGCCCACCGAGTTGATCGTCCCCGTGCCCGCGATGGCGGCGCCACCGGTCAAGGGCCCGGGTGTCAGCTTGTCGTAGACCGCGAGGGAGAACATCATCCCGGCAGATGGGCCGCCGACGTCTCCCGCGTTGATGCTGACCTTGATCGGGAAGTCGAAAGAAGTCTGCAGGAAGACGCCGACCACGGTGTGGCCCTGGGAGTCTGCGGTCTTGACGCCGAGGACCAGCTTCTTGCCGTCCCTGCGGACGGTGAAGACGGCTTTGTCGCCCGACTTGTGCGCCCGGACCGCAGCACGCACCCCATCGGGGGTGGTGACCGCCGTGCCATCGATCGAGACCAGGATGTCGCCGGCTCGCAGGACACCGCTGGCCGGTGAGTCCTTCGCCAGCTCCTTGACGATGACGACCTCCGGAACCGTCTGGCCCAGCCCGCGCAGGGCGACGGCGATGGCCTCTTGCTGCGAGTCAGCCATCTCAGCGGCATTCTGCTGGTCGACCTGGGTGCTGGTCACACCCTTGGGGAACAACAGATCCTCGGGCACGACGCTGTTGGTCTGGTCCAGGTGGCCGGTGATCCATTCCCACACGTTGACCCGGTTGTTCGGGCCGCCCAACACCGAGACCGTGGTGAAGTCCAGAGCGCCGGTGGTTGGGTAGGTGGCCTTGCCCTCGACCGTGATCATTGGCTTGCCGCCGGACCCGTTGCCCAAGGTGTTGACGACCGGACCCGGCTGGAGGATGACGTAGGGCAGGTGAACCACGCCCATGACGGCAGCGATCACGATCCCGAGGAACACCGCCATGATCCACCCGCCCGAACGTCGGCTCACCGTGGTGCCCAGTCGATCGGCCACGTTGCTCTCATGACCTTGCGTGTCGATCACGGCGTTCCGACCCACTCGTCACTTCCGTCATCAAAGACCTGGTGCTTCCAGATCGGGACCATCGTCTTCACGCTGTCGACCAGCTCGCGACACACCTCGAACGCCGTGCCGCGGTGAGCCGCGCTGACTGCGACGACGACGGCCAGATCGCCGATCTCGAGGTGACCGACGCGGTGAACCGCGGCGACACGGATGACATCTGCCCCTGTGGCCAGCCGCTGGGCAACATCGCGCAGGACCTGCGGCGCGCTCGGGTGACAGGTGTAGTCGAGGGCCTCGACGCCATGGCCATGGTCGAGCTCTCGCACGACGCCGATGAACGTGGCGATACCACCAGCCCGAGGGTGCCGCACGGCGTCAACGACCTCATCGACCGACAGCGGGGTCTCACGGATTTCGGCGAGCATCACCTGGGGCACGATCAGCGAATCCCGGGTGTCGCCGGTAGCTTTGCTCACGCTCCACCTCCCTTCCGACGGTGTCGTCGCATCATGGCGGCCGTGCCGACGAGCGCAACGGCGGCGCTTGCCGCGCCAAGCGCCGCATCCTTGCGGTCGAGCCTGCGGGCCGCCACAGCATGATGCCCCCTGATGCTCTCAAGGAGGACACCCAAGCACGTCTCGTTGTCGTATGCCGCTTGCCAACCAGCCGCGCCCAGTGTCGCCGAAGAGACGGCCCAGGGATAGACCGCGTAGGCGAGATCCGTTGCAGGAGAGGGCAGTATGCCCACGCGGTGCAGCCGCTGCGCCGTCCCCAGCGCCGCACTCTCGCTGAGCTCAACCCGTCGCATACCGCTGACCACCTCGACCTCGCTCTGGGTCATCCAACCCGGCGAGGCAACGGTCACGACCGGCCCGAGCCCGAGCTCGACCGTGGCCACCAGAGCCGTCGCGAGATCCTCCACGTGGCAGAACTGCCACGCGGGGCAACCGCCCTTGACGGTCAACAGTCGAGGCGCCTCAAAGTGTCGGGTGATGACCGTGTCCACCTGGGGGCCGGCCAGAGCGGCAGGACGCACCACGGTGATGGCGAGCCCAGGGTGGACCTCGGCGGCGGTCCGCAGAATCTGCTCGACCGCCAACAGGTCGCCGACCTGACCCTCGTCCGGGTCTGCCGCCAGGGGGGCGTCCTCGGGCAGCGGCACGAGGTTGGCCGGCGACGCGCCATACGTCATGGCGCTCGTGACCACGACCAGCCGCGCGACCCCGGTAGCCGCTGCGGAGACCACCACGGTCTGGATCTGGCGAACGGCCCGCTCGCGCCGTGCCCGAGCGCTCTGCCTCAGATCAGCCGCAAGGTCGGTGCTGGCCGCCACGTGGATCACGGCGTTGACGTCTCGAAGGTGGCCGGCCAGGTCGGGCGAGCCAAGGTCGACCAGTCGCCAGTGCACGCCATCGGCCGCACCACGCTCGGTATCCAGCCCAACCACCGTGCCAATGGCACCCCCGGCGGCAGAACGCGCCAAAAGCGCGCGCACGATGTGGTCGCCCAGAGGCGTCGCCGCGCCCGTGACGGCGACCGTCATCGCCTTGCGACTGGAACGAACCCTGACCCGGGGGGAACTCACTGCGACCTCCGCATGTTTATCTATGAGACGACATCCTCTCAGGAGGCGAAGGAGCCCGCGTGTCCGATCATCCAGAACAGCAGCCCGACAACCCTGACGAGCCTGATTTCGAGGCCATGCTCGCCTCGTTGCTGGAGGGCGCCGACAACCCCGAAGTGGCCAAGGCGCTCAGCGCTATGGGCATCGACAAGATCGACCCAGCGACCGTGGGGATGATGGCCACCCAGCTCAAGGCGATGTTCTCCGCCAGCGGGCCCGCCGAGTCGTTCAACCTCGAGCTCGCGACGGACGTAGCCCGGAAAACCGTTGCCGCGCAAGGCGACTCGAGCGTCGGTGATGTCGCTCGCCGCCAGATCGAGGAAGCAGTTCACATCGCAGGCCTCTGGCTCGACGAAGTGACGGACCTGACAGCTCGCAACATGGTTGTCCATGCATGGAGCCGTGCCGAGTGGGTCGACCGGACCATGCCCATGTGGCGGAGGCTCGTCGAGCCGGTGGCCGCAGGGGTGAGCACCGCAGTAGTAGCTGCCATGCGCGCTCAGATGGGCCAGCTTGGGGCGGATGAGGACGGGACTGGGATCCCGGGCCTGCCTGAGGGCATCGACACCGTCGCGCTCATGGGCCAGATGGAGCCGATGCTGGCGCGGATCAGCGGATCGATGTTCGGCGCGCAGATCGGGCAGGCCGTGGGCGCGCTCGCCGGCGACCTGGTCAGCGGGACCGAGGTGGGGCTCCCCCTCGTGCCCGACCAGGGCATCGCCATGCTGCCGGCCAACATCGACGCCTTCGCGGAGGGGCTCGAGGTCGATCTGGCTGAGGTGCGCCTCTACCTCGCGGTACGTGAGGCGGCACGCGTGCGCCTGTTCGCCGACGTCGCGTGGCTGGGCCCGCAGCTGGTCGCTGCCGTGCAGGCCTATGCCCGCGACATCAGCATCGACACCGACGGCATCGAGCTGGCCCTTCAGTCCATAGACACCTCCGACCCAGCGGCGATGCAGGTGGCGCTGTCGAGCTCGCTGTTCACGCCTGAGCCGAGCCCTGCCCAGCGGTCTGCCCTGGTGCTGCTCGAGACCTACCTCGCGCTCGTCGAGGGGTGGGTGGACGTCGTGGCCGACCGCGCCGTTAAAGAGCACCTGCCGCACACTGCAGCGCTGGGCGAGGCCGTCCGGCGGCGTCGCGCGAGCGGCGGCCCTGCCGAGCGGGTCTTCAGCCAGCTGGTCGGCCTCGAGCTGCGCCCTCGTCGTCTGCGCGACGCCGCCAACCTGTGGGCGGCGCTGGAGTCCAAGGGTGGTGCCGCGACGCGCGACGCTGCATGGGCTCACCCGGACGTTGCACCAACCGCGGCCGACCTCGACGACCCTCTCGGGTTCGTCGATCGATTCACGTCCAAAGGCACCCGGGACGAGATGGACGCGGCGCTGGATGCTCTTCTCTCCGAGGGCGACTCGGACAGCCCCTAGGTTGAGGGCATGAGTCTCCCAACGGGCTACCGCCTTCTCCACGAAGACGCGACCCGAGGTCTTTCGGCGTGGAGGGCGCCGAACGCAGCCCAGGAGAGGCTCCGGACGGAATACCTGGCGCACCTTTCGGCCCATCCGGACGCAATGTCGAAGCAGGGCCCACCGGCCCACTTCACCGCCAGCTGCCTCGTCCTGGACCAGACCGGGTCACGAGCGTTGCTGACCCTGCACAAGAAGGCACACGCGTGGTTCCAGTTCGGTGGGCACTTCGAGCCGGGCGATACCGATGCGCATGCGGCGGCCCAGCGGGAAGCCCGCGAAGAGTCGGGGATCGCGGCGCTCGTCGCCTGCCCGGAGCTGGTTCAGCTCGACCGTCACCAGCTGGTCGGAGCGTTCGGTCGATGCCGTGAACATCTGGATCTGCGGTTCGTCGCGGTTGCCGACGACGACGCGACACATGCGGTCAGCGAGGAGTCGTTCGCCGTCCGGTGGTGGCCGACCGATGCGCTGCCCGAGGGCGCCCGACGCGACCTGGAGCCATTGGTTTCGCTGGCCCGATCCGTGCTCGGCCTCGCCTGATCCTCGTGGGTCAGGTCTTCGACTCGCCTGTGGCTTCGTCCTCGAGCCACTGGAGCCCAGCCGTGGCCGCGACGCCTTCGAGATAACCACGTGCCCGCTCAGTTCGTGGGTAGGACTCCAGCAAGGACCAGAACTCACGGCCGTGCCCCGGCTGCAACAGGTGCGTCAGCTCGTGCAGGATCACGTAGTCAAGCACCCAGGCCGGCATCCCCTTGACCCGCGAGGAGATCCGGATCGTCCCCTCGCTGGGCGTGCAGGAACCCCACCGGGAGCTCTGGTTGGTGACCCAGGCAATGCTGAGTGGCTTGGCCAGTCCACCGAGATAACGTCCAGACAGGTCGGTTGCACGCTCGAGCAGCTGCTGGTCGCTGGGGCGTCGGCGTTTGTCCCCCGCAGCCAGCTTGCGCATCATGGCGTCGACCCAGGTGCGTTCCTCATCGGCTGAGAAGCGCGCCGGGATGAGCACGATGGTCCGGCCGCCCTCGCGATAGGCGCTGACCGTCCGGCGTCTACGCCGGCTGCGCCTGACCTCGATCTCGTCCCCGTCCACGATCAAAACCTAAGCCCCGGCGCCGACAAATCCCATCGCTACGGTCCTTCTGAACGTCACCATGTGCTGTTCTGAGCGTCATGGCGACTGTTCTGTCCGCCACCGGGACTGTTCTGTCCGCCACAGGGAAAGACGGACGCGCCGAACCTGAGCACGAGAAACGCGGCCCAATGCGAGACGTTGTGCTCAGCCTGGTCTAGGGTGAAACGAGTCCGGTGCCGCACAAAGCGGCAAGGAACGACACAGGAGACATAGACAAATGGCAGAGTCTGTAGAGACCGGCGAGACGTACACGGGCGACTTCTACTGCGTGAAGTGCAAGGCAAAGCGCGACGCCACTGGCAAGGTCGTCGAGACCAACGGTCGTCGGATGGCCAAGGGCAAGTGCCCCGTATGTGGCACAAACCTCAACCGCATCCTCGGCAAGGCCTGAACAACACCGAACGCAGCAACACCGAACGCATAGCAGCGGCACCTGAGCGTGATGCTCGGGTGCCGCTCTTATGCCCGGCTCGCATGGGCAGGCTCAGTCCGTCTCGCGTGGGCACGTTCAGGGGATGGGCACCGCTACTCATCCCCTGTGGATGAGACTCGGCCCCGTCCGAGGCGGTGACAGATTCCTCAGGAAGACCCATCCCTGGAGGAATCTCATGCACGGCAGACCCCGTCTCAAGAGCCATGTACCGCTACTTCGGCGTGGCCCCGGATCACTCCAGCTCGGCGTGTACCGAGACGGCGGAGTCGTTCTAGACGGGCTCAGCGACGCCGAGATCGCCGTGGTGAGGGGACTCGACGGCAGCGTGGACACCCACACCCTGTATGCCGGGGCGGCCGCCGCCGGGGTAGCCGCCGGTCGGCTGTCGGCCCTGATCGCAACGCTGGACGAGCACCACCTCCTGGTCGACGCGGCCACGGACCGCGCCTGCTTGTCCCCGATCGACGAGCCCCGGCGCCATCTGCTGCAGCCAGACGCAACGGCGGTTGCGGCGGCGTACGGCCTGTCCGGCGACGGCTTCGACCGCGTCGCTGCCAGATCCACTCAGCATGTGGTCATCAGCGCCGAGGGCGACCTGCCCTGCGCATTGGCAGATCTCCTTCGGGTCGGAGGGGTCGGCCGGGTCAGTGTGGGCGCGAACGCCATGAACATGCTGGACCTCGATCTGCGCGGGCACCGGACAGGCGTGAAACGTGCCACGTTCGGGTCACCATCGAAGATGCCGGACCTGGTGGTCCTGGCTGCTGTGGGAGCAGTCTGTGCCGACGCGGGCGCGCCATGGCTGCGCCGCGGCATACCGCATCTGCCGGTGGTGGTTCAAGGTCACCGGGTCCAGGTCGGTCCCCTCATCACGGGCGGCGACGGGCCCTGCCTCTCGTGTCTGGATCTGCACCGCCGCGACCGGGACGCCGCCTGGCCAGCGCTCCTGTCACAGCTCGCCCCACAGGGGTCGTTCCTGCCCAGCGCATCCGTCAACTGTGAGAGCACACTCACGGCCATGACCATCGGCGCCGCGGCCATGATCATTCACACGTGTTTGGACGGTCAGCCGGTGTCGGACGACCTCTCGCTGGAGCTCTCCCTGCCTTGGCCGACGATCCAGAACCGACGATGGCTCGCGCATCCGATGTGCGAGTGTTTGGCCGGGCAAGGGACAATGACGGGGTGAGCCAGCTCCCCCGCAAGGCAGTGATGCGCACGGCCAAGCTTGCGGCGCTGCCGTTGGGGTTCGCCGGGCGCACCGCGCTGGGCCTGGGCAAGCGGGTCGGCGGCCGATCAGCTGAGCTTGTCGCCGCCGAGGTACAGGCCCGCACGGCCGAACAGATCTTCAAGGTCCTGGGTGAGCTCAAGGGCGGGGCGATGAAGTTCGGCCAGGCGCTGTCGATCTTCGAGGCTGCGATGCCTGAAGAGTTCGCCGGGCCGTACCGCGCCACGTTGACCAAGCTGCAGGACGCCGCGCCGCCGATGCCCGCGTCGGTGGTCCATCGTGTGCTGGCCGCAGAGTTGGGGCCGCGGTGGAGACAGAAGTTCGCCTCGTTCGACGACAGGCCCGCGGCGGCGGCCTCGATCGGCCAGGTGCACCGAGCCGTGTGGAAGGACGGTCGCGAGGTTGCGGTCAAGGTCCAGTACCCCGGCGCCGGGCATGCACTGATCAGCGACTTCAACCAGGTTTCCAGGGTCGCTCGCGTTGCGGCAGGGTGGATCCCGGGGCTGGAGATCAAACCGATCCTTGACGAGCTCAAGAGCCGGGTGGCCGAAGAGCTGGACTACGCGCTTGAGGCCAAGTCCCAGAAGATGTTTGCCGCAGCTTTCGCGGGCCACCCAGACTTCGCCATCCCGGACGTGGTTTATCACAAGGGCAACGTCATCGTCACCGAATGGCTCGACGGGACTCCACTGTCGGCGATCATCGCGACCGGCTCGCAGCAGGCGCGTGACGAGGCGGCAACGCGCTACATGGAGTTCCTGCTCGTCGGGCCACAGCTGGCCGGGTTGCTGCACGCCGACCCACACCCCGGCAACTTCCGGATGCTGGCTGACGGCCGACTCGGGGTCCTCGACTTCGGCGCGGTCAACCGGCTGCCCGACGGCCTACCGGTCGAGATGGGGCAGCTGCTCACGCTGGCACTGTCCGGCGACTCCGAGGGTGCGCTCGAGGGTCTGCGTCAACACGGCTTCGTCAAGGCATCGATAGACATCGACGCGGACCAGCTGTTGGCCTTCCTCGAGCCGTTCATCGGGCCACTTCGCACCGACACCTTCACCTTCACCCGAGCCTGGCTGCGCGGTGTGTCCTTACGCCTCAACGATCCCCGCCGCTCCGACTTCGCACTGGGCTTCAAGCTCAACCTGCCGCCGTCGTACCTCTTGATCCACCGGGTGTGGCTCGGTGGCATCGGTGTCCTCTGCCAGATCCAGGGCGAGGTACATGGCCGGGCGACCGTGGACCGTTGGCTGCCCGAAGCCAGCCTTCCGCCCGTTCATCAGGCCTAGTCAGCACCCGCCCAGGACGCACCAGGTTTCACCACCGCGTCCCACCACCGCGTCTCACCGCCGAGCCCTCACCACCGAGCCCTCACCACCAGGGCGAGTCGAGCTTGCCCTCGATACTCCGAAGGTTCTCGCGGCTGCAGCGGTCGCAGGTCCAGACCTGGCGACCATTCTCAACCCCGAGAGTCCAGGTGAGCCGGGCGGCGGACTCGTCGTCCGGCATACGCCCACACCTCAGGCAGACCGGCGGCGTCGCGTCCTGGCTCATTCGCCCAGTGTCGCCCTCAGCTGCCGGCATCGTCACGGGTTTGCAGATTTGTTCAGTCGTCGGCCAGCAGGTAGATGAACCCTGGGCCTTCGTCGCGATACGGAATGCCGAGTCCGTCGAGGGCCGGCCCCCACGAGCCGGTGACGGTGGAGTCCGATCCCTCGAAACCGTGGTCGGCGGTGAGCAGGAACGTCACCTGATCGGTGATCCCAAGACCATCGAGGTGGTCCAGGAAGGACACCAGGCGCGAGTCCGAGTCACGCAGAGAGTCACGAGCAACTTCGCTCCGCGGTCCGCCGGCGTGATGGCCCGCATCGCTCACGATGTTTGCCCACCACGTCAATCTGGGCGCCGAGTCCAGGCTCTGCCACAGCTGCCGCATCTGCTCCAGCCCGAGATCGTCGACCTGACTGCACCACGAGAAGTACGAGTCCGCCAAGTGAGCTTTGTCATGTACGTGAACGGAGGCGTGCGCATCCGGGAGCTGGTCGTTCAGGCCGGCCGCCCCTGACGAGCTGCCGCTGGCCCGGACCATCGCCATCGTGGAATAGTCGGCGCCCCGATCGACGGCCTCATTGACGCAGGCAGTACGCGGTGAGTTCCCTTGCGGAACAATGCTATTGACCATCTCGAACACCGTACGCACTGCGGGACGCAGCCACTCGGCGCTGCGATGCCAGGTCGAGCTGTTGTTGGGAACGATCTGCTCACCTGTTTCGCGGTCATAGAAGACGTTGCCGAGGACTCCGTGCCTTCCAGGTCCGAGCCCGGTCAGGATCGAGGTGTGGTTGGTCAGGGTGACGCTCGGGAACTGCGCCACGGCCCCGCCGCGCAACGCAACACCCTTGTCGATGAGCCGCGCAAGGCCTGGCAGCTCACCGGACTCGGCCATGTGCAGCAGATCGCCGCAGTGTGCGCCATCCCAGAGGATGCCGATTACCTTGGGCTCGACCAACGCCTCACTGTCGAAGTATGCCGCGAGCACGCTTCCGTCCAATGGGTCACCTGCGGCGTCGCGTAGGTCGCCGTCGGGAACGCCGGCCAGAGCGGCCAGCGTGGGGCCCACGTCGACGAGCCTGACGTGCTCGTCCACGATGCCGCGTGCGGCAACCCCCCTGCCGGACAACAACAATGGCGCCCTTGACTGGATGACATCCAGCGAACCGTGTTCGCCGACGTGTCCGCCCTGCTCAGGGAAGAAATGGCGGGGCGTGTGCAGGACCGCAACGTCGGGGCTCCGGGTCGGGTCCGTGAACAGAGAGATGATGCGCGCCGCGGCATAGGGATAGGAGTTGTCCCGCGAGCTGAGCGGGCTCGGCATGACGCACTCACGGTCATAGGGAAGGAACGCCATCGGGTCCTCGCGGGTGATGGGGTCCAGCCCCACCAGGACCTCGTGACGTCCGTCCTGGTGAAGCCGCACACGCCCGACGTGACTGGCGGCCATCGCCACCTGTCCGGCATCTGATGTCCCGTTACCACTGACCGACCGCTCCCCATCGTCGACCCAGACAACCAGGTCGACGATGGGGGCAAGGTCAGGCGATGTCAGTGCCGCGATGATGGACTCACGTCGGGACGACACCTGCGCGGCGGGAAGGGTGCTCACGACAACCGACCCTATCCGCCACCGCGGAGGTCTGCCGGTCGTCGCCAGCGTCCCGACCCGACCCGAACCTCACCCGACCTCACCCGGCCGGATTCGCCAGCCGGGACCGCCGAGCGTCAAGCTTGATCCGCAGCGCGCCGCGAGTCTTGGCCGGGGCCATACGAGTGGCCGTTGGCTCACCGGGATTCGAGATCTCCTCCATTCGAGCTCGAACGAGGATCATGCTCTGAAGCAAATACATGGTGAAACTCCTTGCAAACAAAAGGTTTGGGACCACGGCTGTGAAGGTCGTGGCTTCTGGAACGGAAGTCGCCTAGGCGGCAACCGAGTTCTTGCGGGGACGTCCGCGGGGACGCTTGCGGGCGACGATCGTCCCTTGGACAAAGAGCTCGCCACCCCATACGCCCCATGGCTCCCCACGATTCAAGGCGCCGGCAAGGCACTCGATGCGAACCGGGCATGCCCCACACAGGGTCTTGGCAAACTCGACATCGGCTGGGCTCTCGGCGAACCACAGCTCGGCGTCGGACTCCTGACACGGGATGTCAGAACCGGCGTCTTCGGCCTGCTCGTTCAGGTCAATGAGTGCGGTGAGCTGCATCGGGTGTCACCTCCTTCGTTTCGTCTCCCCCGGTCAGGGGTCGAGCTCCCGGGTGTGTGTCATCACGCTGATCCGCGGCAACGCCCTGTGGGGCCGGCTGGGGATCGATCCTGCTTTTCTTCATCTGGCTGGCGGTCTTCCTGTGCGGGCGGCCACCGGGACAACACAAAGGCCGCGGATCCCGAATGTCGGGTTCCGCGGCCTGGAGGTGGCCTGGTCTAGGAGCTAGACCGGTGGGCTCCAGGAGCGGAGGTGCGCAACATCCTTGACAGCAAGTGCCTTGTGAGTCGGGGCGTAGAACGAGGGAACAGACGTGGTCGCGGAGACTGTGCTGTCCGCACCGAGGCCGGCGAGCTCGCCGGGGCCGAACGAGGACAGACCCGTCCCCCAGAACGCACCGCTCACGCCGACAGTGAGGCTGCGGTCGGCGATCTGCGGGAACGCGAAGCGGACGCGGGTGATCTGCGTCGTCTTCGTCATCGTGATGTTCTCCATCAGGGCCAACCTCCTCACTGTTCTCGCGGGTCCGAGCACGGTCACCTGGACCGGCTGGGCTGGACGTAGGTTCAGATTAGGGCAGTCGCTTCATGCTCGCAACGTATTAATCGCGGATCTTTCTGAACACGGCAATCATGTCGAACGTCACGGCCCTCACCGCCACCGGGTCTATGCCTGCGAGACGTCGTTCGCCAACGCCGTTGCAGCACAGAAGATTTCGGCGGTTTCGACAGGATCTGCCCCACCCAGGACGGCCAACACATCCTTGCCATATCGCTCAAGCTTGCGCGCGCCGACCCCCGAGATCGTGGCCAGCTCGCCCGGGCTCGCCGGTGTCTTCTCCGCGATCGCCGTCAACGTCGCATCGGTGAAGACCACGTAGGCCGGGACCTTGCTCGCGCCCGCGACCGCAAGACGCCACACCCGCAAGGCCTCGAACGTCGCCTCGTCATAGGTGGGCGGGCAGTCCTGGCATCGGCCCACCTTGCGCGTTGCCGCACTGACCAGGTCCTTGCCACACCCGCGACACCTCAAGAGCTTCGCCGCCTTCGCGGACTTGCCGCTGTTCTTTCGAGCGGTCGGGCCCGTCGCCTTGGCAGATGACCGCGCGCCCTCGCCCAGGATGCTGGCCGCCCCGTCAAGGAACCGAGACGGTCTCCGGCTGGCCCGTCCGCCGGGGTTGCGGGCCCCGGACCATGACAGGCGCAGCTCGCGCCGGGCGCGCGTCACCCCGACATACAGCAGTCTTCGTTCTTCTTCGATCGCCTCGGGACCCTCAGCCATGCTGATCGGGATCAGGCCGTCACTACAGCCGACGACAAAGACGCAGTCCCACTCGAGGCCCTTGGCGGCGTGCAACGAGGCCAAGGTCGCGCCCTCGACCGTCGGTGCATGCTGGGCTGCCGCGCGCTCGTCGAGCTCGCTGACGATATCGGTCAGTCGCGCCTGCGGGTTGCTGGACACGAACTCGTCGGTCAGCCCGACCAACGCCTGCAGGGACTCCCAACGCTCGCGGGTCGCCCCACCGGCTTTCGGAGCCCGCTCGGTCCACCCGGCTCCGGCGATGACATCCCGGACCAGCTCGCCCAGAGGTTTGGCTCCGTCGTCAGCCCTGGCAGCACCACGCATCAGCAGAATCGCCCCACGCACTTCCTTGCGCGCGAAGAACCGCTCGCCGCCGCGTACGAGGTAGGCGACGTTGGCATCGGCGAGCGAAGACTCATAGGCCTCGGACTGCGCGTTGGTCCTGAAGAGAACGGCGATCTGACTTGCCGGGGTGCCCTGGGCGATCAGGCTCTTGATCGACGTGGCCACTCCCGTCGCCTCGGAGGGGTCATCGCTGTAGGCGGTGAGGCTGGGCGAGGGACCGTCCTGGCCTTGTGCGCGGAGCTGGAGCGAGTCAGCCGGCGAGGTGCGACTCTGCCCGTGAGCGGCACGCACCATGACGTTCGCCAGCGCCACGATCTGCGGCGTCGAACGGTAGTTGCGCACGAGCTTGACCACCTGCGCCGTGGGGTATCGCCGTGGGAACTCCAGCAGGTGCTTGGGTGTCGCCCCCGTGAAGGAGTAGATCGTCTGGGCCGCGTCACCGACCACGCACACGTCATCTCGCTCACCCACCCAGAGATCGAGCAACCGCTGCTGGAGGGCGTTGACGTCCTGGTACTCATCGACCACGAAGTGGCGGTACTGCGAGCGCACGACGCGGGCGATGTCGTCGCGCTCCGCCAGGATGCCGACGGTCAGCAGCAGCACGTCTTCGAAGTCGATGACGCCTCGTGCGGTCTTGACCTCTTCGTAGGTTTGCAGCACCCGGGCCATCGCGGTGGCGTCCAGACCGGCGGGGTCGCGGCCCGCGCGACGGGCCGCAGCGGCATACGACTCGGGCGTAAGCATGCTCACCTTGGCCCATTCGACCTCGGCCGCGAGGTCGCGCACCGCCACGCGGTCAACCTGCAGACGAAGGCGCGAACAGGCTTCGGCGACGACGGATGCCTTGTGTGGCAACACTTCTGGGGACGCACCGCCGATCGCCTGGGGCCAGAAGTAGTGGAGCTGACGCAGCGCCGCGGCGTGGAACGTCCGTGCCTGCACTCCCGGGACGCCGAGCTCGCGCAGCCGCGTGCGCATCTCGCCTGCGGCCCTGGCGGTGAACGTGACGGCGAGCACTCGCTGTGGCTGGTATGCCCCGCTGTGCACGCCGTAGGCGATGCGGTGGGTGATGGCCCGGGTCTTGCCGGTGCCGGCGCCGGCGAGCACGCACATCGGCCCGCTCGGCGACGCGGCCACCTGACGCTGCTCCGGGTCGAGGGCGTCGAGGATGTCGTCGGCGGTCGGGGCAACCCGAGGCTCGCCGTTCGGTTGGCTGGGTGGAGGAGACATCACCGCCGATCCTCTCAGATCGCGCTGACAGGTCGGAGTGCGCTGACGGATCGGAGTGCGCTGACAGGACGGAATGCGATTACCGTTCGGAGCGACTGACGTGTGCTCGCGCCAGCCGACCGGTCGTGTCTGGCAGCCTGCGCTGCCCGTCCCGGGAAGGATTGGAGGCCGGCCGCGGTTGAAGTGGTTACCCATTGACTGAACTTTGAGGAGATCTCGCATGCCCGCGGCCCCCGCTCTGCCCTCTGCCGGCACCGTCACGATGTACAGCACGCCATGGTGTGGCTACTGCCGCGGGCTCAAGGGCGGACTGGACCGCGAAGGGATCACGTACAACGAGATCAACATCGAAGCGCACCCCGCGAGCGCCGACTACGTCATGAGCCTGAACGGTGGCAACCAGACCGTGCCCACCGTGGTGTTCCCGGACGGAACCTCAGCCACCAACCC
>PKWT01000474.1 GCA_003132125.1 Micrococcales bacterium
GGCTAACGCCGTTGCTCGGTGGCGTCCCTTGCCCGTCGGTTCGTCATGGTGCCAGCATGCATCCCGGGACCGACACGTCACGCGCAGGTCCCAGCCATCTTCTGTGACTCACCGATCTGGCTGTGCCCAGCCCCGGCTCAGATGTTTCGCCCAAAGACCACCACCTCGATTGGCCACACCCGAATCCCTGACAAAGCCCATTTCCCTCATCGCACAGACCCGTGAATAACCTGCGCGGGGCATAGGTGACCGGCACGGGGGTGAGCTTGCCGTGTGGTTTCTGATTTGTCTCTTGGTCAGGCGACGGGGTCGAGGACGACGGTGTGGCCGAGGCGTTCGAGTTGGGCGACCAGCCGGCGGGTGTGGGCCTGGTCGTGTCGGCGCTGGAGCCAGTCCGGACCGAGGTCACGGTAGGGCTCGTCGCGTTCGAGCATGTAGTAGGCGCTGACCAGGATCGAGTGGGCGACCGCGACCTGGGCGCGTTTGGCGCCACGGCGTGATCCGAGCCGCGCTTGTTGGGCGGCCAGGTAGGTGTTCTTACTCCGTGACGCCGAGCCCGCTGCTTCGACCAGCATCGAGGTCAGCCACTTGTTGCCATGACGAGCACCGGCCGGGGTGCGTCGCCCGGCCGACTCGTGAATCGCGGGTGCGAGCCCGGCCCAGGCGGCCAGGTGCGCCGCGGAGGGGAACTGGGACATGTCCCCGCCGGTCTCGGCGATGATCACCTGGGCGACCTTGAGCCCGACTCCGGGAATGGTCTGCAGCAGCTCGATCTGGTGCGTCCACGGTTGGGTGGCCGCTTCGATGACCTCATCCAGTCCGGCCAGGGCGGCCTCGACCCGGTCGAGGCGACCGAGCATCGCCGAGGCCAACCGGGCGTGGTTGGCGTCGAAGTGACCGGTCAACGCTTCGACCAGGTCGGGGATCTTGGCCCGCATCTTGCCCTTGGCCAGGTCGGCCAACACCGCTGGGTCTGCTTCTCCGGCGATCAGCGCGGCCAGCATCGCCCGCGCCGAGACGGTGGTCACCGAGGATGCGACCGAGGACACCTTGATGCTGGCGTCCTCGAGCATCTTTTCCAGCCGGCCGGCATCTCGGGTCCGATCACCGATCAGCTGGGTCCGGTACCTGGTCAGCAGACGCAACCGGCGGATCGGTGGCGGTGGCACGAACGAGGGCCGGACCAGTCCATGCTCGAGCAGCTGCGCGATCCACTCCGCGTCCTTGACATCGGTCTTGCGTCCCGGGACCGCCTTCATGTGCCCGGCATTGAGTAGCCAGCACTCCATTCGTTCCTCGAGGCAGTAGAACACCGGCTTCCAGTAGGTCGAGGTCGACTCCATCGCCGCCAGGGTCACCCCTTCCTTGACCAGCCAGTCCGCCATCACGACAAGCGAGCGTGTCATCGTGCGGAACGTGCGCGTCTCGCTGTGCCGTCGAGCGCCATCACCTGGGGTGCGCACGCACACCGTCACCGACTTCTTGCCGATGTCCAGCCCGGCGACCCGTTCGAACATCACGTCCATTGCAACCACCACCGACCCTTTCCGAAGAGACAACCGATCACGGCGTCACTCGGAGGGCCCTCTAACCAGGACACAGACCCACGTGCTCTACGGCAACAATCCGGCACACCCGAGGACCCCGCGTCATACACGTCTACGGGCTCACCCGCACCAGTGTGCGTCGACGTCGCCGAGCGACCCCCCGATTCTCATCCCTCGGCACGCGGAAGGAACTTCCCCATCGTTTACACGTCTGGCACGCCAGGTTTGAGCGGGCTTTATCGCGTCAGATGCAACAGGTAGGGCGTGATCTGGGGATTTATCGATGCCGACGACCCTCGGGGTCGTTCGGCTGACCTGCAGGACCTCGTCTCTGTTACCTTAGCCGCAACAATATGGCGTTTAAGACAACAGGCTAGGTTGGGGTTTCGTGGTCGACATGCCGGGCTCGGCAGGGCTGGTGCTGGTCTCTGGTGTCGTCCATCTGGACCAGGAGTCGGCGGTCTTTGAGGCGATGCTGACGGGTTGGGCGCGTCAGCAGAGGTCCCGGTTGTTGGGTGAGAAGACCATCGCGGACCGGTTGCGACTGGTCCGGCGGTTCGCCGATTTCGCCGAGTCCTACCCGTGGACCTGGGGCCCTGGTGACGTCGAGGACTTCACCGTTTCGTTGACGTCAGGGCGTGACCGGCGGTCGCCGTCAACGATTCGGGGGTACCACCTGTCGTTGCGGATGTTCGGTGACTACCTCACCGATGCCCGCTACGAGTGGCCAAAGGTGTGCCGGGACCGGTTCGACCAGGTCCCCGCTCAGGTGTGCCATGAGTGGAACACCGTCGCGCATCTGAACGCGTACGAAGGCCGGCCGGGACGTCGACCGTTGACGTACACCGAACTGGAGCAGCTGTTCGACTACCTCGACGACCGGGTCGAGCGGATCGCCGGGTCCGGGCGCAAGGGGTCGTTGGGTGCGCTACGCGACGCGCAGGTCTTCAAGACCGCGTACGCGTTCGGGTTGCGTCGCAATGAGCTGTGCCGCCTGGATGTGGCCGACCTGCGCCCGAACCCGCACGTGCGTCAGTGGGGCACGTACGGTTCGTTGCATGTGCGTTACGGCAAGGCGGTCCGCGGCGGGATCCCACGCCGGCGGACGGTGTTGGCGGTCCCGGAGTTCGACTGGGCCGTGGCCGGTTTGCGCCAGTGGGTGGAGGCGGCGCGGCCGCTGTACGACGTCGCCGACCATCCCGCGTTGTGGGTCACCGAGCGGCTGACCCGGGTGTCGCTGCGCTACTTCGACGAACGATTCGCCCAGCTCCGAGCCGAGGTCGGCCTCGATAAGGACCTGAGCCTGCACTGCCTGCGGCATTCCTACGTGACCCATCTGGTCGAGTTCGGCTACCCCGAACGGTTCGTCCAGGAGCAGGTCGGTCACGCCTTCGCCTCGACCACGGCGATCTACACCTCGGTCAGTAACGACTTCAAAAACAAGACCCTGCAGGCCGCGCTCAAACGCGTCTATGCACCCAACGGCAAGGAGGACCAGTGATGACCAGACGTCTCGCGATGCAGTGGAACCTGCGCCAGGTGATGGCGGGCAGGGCGATCTACCAGACCAGTGAGCTCGTCCCCTTGCTGGCCGAACGGGGGGTGAGCCTGTCGCGCGAACACGTCTACCGGCTGGTCACCAAGACCCCGCAACGGCTGAACATGGAGATCCTCGCGGCCCTGTGCGACATCTTGGACTGCCAGCCCAACGACCTGCTCCAGCCCGTGGTCGAAACGGTCAAGGTCGCCAAGACCGGCACCGAAGCCGGCCCGGGCATCGGAGCGCTACGCCCGATCCGGGCCAAGATCCGCCGCCCACACGAGGGGGCATGAGCCCTCGGGAGCCCC
The DNA here is from genome assembly GCA_003132125.1 of Micrococcales bacterium. Lineage (GTDB taxonomy): Bacteria > Actinomycetota > Actinomycetes > Actinomycetales > Dermatophilaceae > UBA4719. The sequence goes on from PKWT01000474.1 coordinate 3,396, forward strand.
GGCCACTGACCGTGTGCGCCCACTGCGGTCAGCAGAAGCAGTGCTCCCGGCTGATCCTGGGCAAGCCTGTGTGCGGGACCTGCCAACTGCGGTTCGCGCGCACCGCCACCACCTGCCCGGGATGTGGCGGGATCAAGGTGTTGGCATTCTACGACGACCACGGCCGTCCCGCGTGCGCGACGTGCACCGGCAACAAACCCAGGTACGCCTGCGTGCGGTGTGGGCGTGAAGACAGCCCGTTCGGCCGCAGGTGCGGGCCGTGCATGCTCGAGCAGCGTGCCGCCGACCTGCTCACCGATCCCAGCGGGCGCATCCATCCCCAGCTCCAACCGGTGTTCGACACCCTCATGGCCGGGCCGCGCCCACAGACCACTCTGTACTGGTTCAACCGCTCCACCGGGCCCGGCATCCTGCGGGCTATGGCCCAAGGAGAGATCGAGATCACCCACGCCGCGTTCGAGGCCATGGCGTCGAACAAGACGGTGAACTACCTGCGGGACTTCCTGGTCGCCGTCGGCGTCCTGCCACCGTTTCACGCCGAGCTGGAACGCGTCACGCCCTGGCTGAACGACATCCTGGCCGGCCTGCCCAAAGACCAAGCCGATGTGCTGGGCCGGTTCGCCCGCTGGCACGTACTACGCCGACTTCGCCACCAAGAACAGGCAGGGACCGCGACCCACGGCGCCATCAGCGGGGCCCGGGCCACCATCGTCGCCACCGCCAGGTTCCTGACCTGGCTGGCCGCCCACGACACCAACATCACCACCGCGACCCAAGCCGACCTCGAGCAGTACGCCGTGGAGTATCGCGGCCGCGCCCCGATGGTGGTGGCCTTCCTGGCCTGGGCCGGGCGCACCGGCTTGAGCTCGGGCATCAAACTGCCCACCCCTGCCCAACAGGGGCAGCCCGAGGTCACCCTCGCCGACCAGGACCGCTGGGCCCAGATCGAACTGCTCCTGCGCGACGACACGATCCGCCTATACGTCCGCGTCGCAGGCCTGTTCACACTTCTGTTCGCCCAACCCCTGGCCCGGATCACCCGGATGCGCGCCGACCAAGTCACCGTGAACGACGACGGGCACGTCACCGTCACCTTCGACACCGTTCCCATCGAACTGCCCAAATCCCTGGCACTGCTCGTCCTGGCACACCTCGCCCGACGCGGGCAAGCCTCATACGCCAGCAGCCCCGACTATTGGCTCTTCCCCGGCGGCATCCCCGGAAGACACCTGGTCACCGAGAACATCCGCGGCCAGCTCGTCCAACGCGGCATCCAACCCTCCACCGCACGGATGGCAGCCATGTTCCACCTCGCCTCCGAGATGCCCTCAGCCGTCCTCGCCGACATCCTGGGCCGAAGCCCCAGCAACGCAGGCCGTTGGGCAGCGCTGTCCGCGCATGACTGGAGCCAGTACACGGCCCAACGAGCGGCTTCCCTCACCGAATAATGCACAAGACGAATAGGGCACTCCCACCAATATAGGTCCGCTTATCGCGGCGTCGACCGGCCCAAGCCAAGACAGTTCAGCGGCCGTCGGAGCCCCGCGTCGACGGGCGAAATGGGAGCGGTCTGACGATGACGGTACCCATTGCGGCGGTCACATCTTGCCGGTGGCTACGAGCGCCTGATCGACGCGTTGTGAGTGTCCGATGGTGCATCGCTCAAGAGTATCCGGGACGCAATTCACTACGAATCGGGAGCGCTACCAAGTCGATTCATCGGCCAAAGCCTTGCAGGTTTGGGCGACGGAATCGGCATCGATCGCGTCACTTAGTGACCCGATTCACCCTCTTCCGGATGCTTGGGAAGGTCCACGATCCCCTCGCCGGAGACTGTTCGAACAACGTTCCGGGGGCACAGAAGACGGCGTATGCCGAGCGCGCGAGGACGAAGATCCGCGCCGAAAGTTCGGTCGAAAGGGCCCTGCGAGGGATCTTGACTCGCGGTGAATCCCCGAGTTTCAGGGAAGAACGGTGGGGGGATTGTGTGTCAGTGTTGGCCTCATGGCGCGCCGATGGATCTCGATCAGGGTGGAGCTCTTGGGTGGCAGAGGAGAGGAGCTGTGGCCGTATCCAGGGCGGGTGTTCGCCGTCGGTCCGGCCCACACGTTCGCGGATCTGGCCAGGGCCATCGACAACGCGTTCGCTCGCTGGGACCTGTCCCACCTGTCGCTGTTCACACTGGCCGACGGACGAGTGGTCACCGATGCTGAGACTGGTGCTGACCTGGCGACGTCGGCTCTCGGTGTGTTGCCGACCGCTGCGCTGGACATCGAGGTGGCCAAAGTGATGCGGACGGTCGAGCAGGGCGCACAGTTCCGCTACGTCTTCGATCTCGGCGACGACTGGACCCACTGCTGCACCGTCGACGCAGGCCACATCGATCCTGCGGACGTGCTGGGCGTCATACCGCCGGCACCGATGGCGTACTGGGGATGGGGCACCATTCCCGACCAGTACGGCCGGGGTTGGGCGGCGGACGACGGTGAGGCGCGCGCTCCGTCGAGGCCGCGGCAGCCTCACGCCATGCTGGGCGGTGGGTGGCCAGGAAGCGGTGAAAGACCTCCCCTGGTCGACGTTGACCAGCTCCGAGTTGCGGCGGCGTCTCGCGATGTGGTGGGCATCGTCGCAGCGCTTGAGGGCCATGACGTCTCGGAGGTTCTACAGCGTGCGGGATCGGCGGTTCAGGTTGCGCTTGGCGTTGACCCCGACCGCGTTTCGTCGTTGGCCATCTCCCTGGTGCAGCGGCTGGAGATGCGCAGACTGCCCGGCGACGAGGAACTGGCCCAGGACCTGCTCGCCGCGGTTCGGCGGGAGCCGCCTCCGGGGGAGCCCCTACCCGTTGACCTCGAACAGCTGTCGGGACTGATCGAGGGAGACCCGGCCAGCAACGAGGGCGGCTTCCTGGATCTGCAGACCGGGGAAGTGATGCCCGCTTTCATGACCGATGAGGCGATGGTTGGGGCGGACGCGACGGTTGACGTTGACGCAGAGCCCGACCGCTGGCTATGGGTGCCCTGCGAGGGGTCACGGGCTGGTTGGGAGGACATGGCTGCTTACGTTGCGGGTGTTGCGGATTCGCGCTTGCGTGAGCAACTTGAACGTGCCATTGAGGGCAAGGGTGCCTACCGCCGGTTCCGTGATCTCATCGGTGACACAGGCCTGAGGCAGGCATGGCAGGAGTTCTCCGAGGAGCGACAGATCGGTCGGGCTCGTGAGTACCTCGCCGAGCAGGGCATCCGCGCGACGAGTTGACGGGAGAGCCGTCATCAGGCCCGTTCTTTGCCGACGCACGCCGACGCACGCCGGCGAGGACGCTTGTCGGATGGAGAGGCTCGGGCGGACGCCAGTCGGAATAAATGTTCACACAAAATGATTTGTGAGTACAGTTGTTCTGGAACCAGATAGGGGACGTGATGCCGAAGACCGCTTCGACGCAACCGTTGAGCGCGCTGCCGGCGACGTTCACCTACGCCCAGGCGCGCCACGCGGGCCTGAGCAAGCACACCCTATACCGCCTTCGGGAAGGCGGGCGCGTCGCAGCAATCAGTCGCGGCCTGTACCGTCAAGCAGGCGCCGAGCCCGCCGACACCGACCTCATTGCCATCGCCGTCAAAGCGCCCCGGGCCACTCTGTGTTTGGAGACCGCGCTGGCCCGCCATGGGCTTTCCGATGCCATCCCGGTTGCCCCCGACGTCGCGCTGCCTCGCGGAACGCGAATCCCTGCCACGGATGCACTTGCCCGGTGGCACCACTTCGCGCCGGCCACTTTCGACATCGGCCGGGAACAGCTGGCCCTGGACGGAGCCATCAGCATCGGCCTCTATGACGCCCCGCGCAGCATCATCGACGCCTTCCGGATGCGGGCCACCGAAGGTCACGAGCTGGGGTACGAGGCGCTGCGCCGATGGCTGCGCGCGTCGGGTTCCCAACCCGGTCAGTTGATCCGCCTCGCCGGCCAGTTCCCCAAGGCCGAAACACCGCTGCGGATGGCGCTGGCGGCGTTGTTGTGAATCGGCCAACCCGTAATACCCCGGACGGCGACGCCTACCTTGACATACAGAAGTTGGCCAAGGCTGATGGTCGATCCACCGATGAGCTGCTGGCGTTATACGCCCTCGAGGGCTTCCTTGATCGTCTCAGCTCCTCATCGAGGGCAGACGACCTCGTGCTCAAAGGCGGTGTGCTTCTGGCCGCGTACGACACCCGGCGCCCCACCCGCGACATCGACCTGCAGGCCACGCATCTGGCAGGCGACGCGGACACCGTCCTGGCTCTGGTCCGTGACATCGCGGCCGTCCACAAGGACGACGGTCTGGTCTACGACGCGGGCAGCGCCACTGCCGAAGTCATCCGGAACGAGGAGGAGTACTCCGGGGTGCGGGTCAGGCTCATCGCTCACCTGTCGCGCGCGCACATCCCGTTCCACGTTGACGTCAATGTTGGCGACCCCATCGTGCCCCCGCCAGGACAGGTCGAGGTACCTCGCCTTCTCGGGGGAGCCATCACCGTGCGTGGGTACCCGCTTTCCATGGTGTATGCCGAGAAGATCGTCACGGCAGTCCAACGCGGGACGGTCAACACTCGCTGGCGTGACTATGCCGACATCGCCCTCCTCAGCGCTGCGCACGATGTCGACGGCGACGAGCTCGCAGCCTCCATCGACGTGGTCTCCACGCACCGCAATGCCACCCTGACGCCGCTGGACGAGGTTCTCGCCGGCTACGCCGAGATCGCTCAAAACAAGTGGAGTACGTGGGTTCGCAAACAGCGACTCACCGACCGGCTCGATCAAGACTTCGCTAGCGTCCTGCAGGACGTCTTCACGTTCGCCGGACCTGCCGTCTCTGGCGCAATCAAGGGACTTACGTGGGTTCACTGCGTCGGGCGTTGGATGCCCCGATGACGACGCCCAATTGGGGGCAGCCACACCCACATATCAAGCATGAGCGGATGTTCGTCGAAGCCGACCCTGAGCGGAAAACTCACGTCACACGCGGCGAAGTGACGCACCTGGGGTGATGCGAATCTGGGCGCATGGTCGTCGCGAAACATGTTGCTCGTGTGACCCGACCCCTGCTTCGGCGCAGCCCGTGATGTCCCCGCTGTCGCCTCTTGGACCCTGCTGCCAGGTGCCGTGGCCGTCACTGGTGAACACGAAGTCCTCCGACCCGGTCATGACGTTGAACGGCCGTGGGAAGTGCAGAGTGCTGCTGCGCGGGAGCGTTCCTAGACAGCTTCCGTCCGGCTGACACATTCTGTCGATGTCGCCGAAGTAGCCGCTCGTCGGGTATGCCGGTACAAAGTCGCCCATCACTCGCAGGTATCGGACTCCGTGGAAGTCGCCGGTTCAGAACCCTGGCCACCCCCCTGAATACGCGTCTTCCCGCTGAGCTTCCCGGCGTCGGGGCTATCTCTTTGGGCTGCCGTCGGTTAACCCGCCAGTGAGGTCAGGAAGGGCCTGTGAAGCTGAGTCGACCGCTGCCGCAGCGGTCTCGCCCACGCCGACGACACCGCCAGTGACTGTCTCGGCAGCGGTGGCCGCGCCATCAATGGCGCCGCTGGTTGACTCGGTGACTGTCTGCACGGCGGTCGCGGCCGAGTCACCGATGGAGCCCAGATCGGCGGGAAGCCTGGGGATCTCGATTCCCGTGGCCTCTTTCACACCCATCAGGGCGTTCTTGATTGCTTCCCACATGGAAGCCTCCTTCAGATTGCATTGCGAATCCCGATACAGCGGTATCGAGGATGACGAGCAGAGTGGTAGTCAGAGGCCTTTGAGCAGCCATGCGAGGGGCGCTGCGTTCACGGCTTCTTGGTCACCCGGGCCTTGAGCTGTTCAAGGCGTCGGCGGTTCGCCGGGTTGGCGGCCTGCTCCTTCGCTTTGGCGATCGCGTTGCCTGCTTGCGGGCTCTTGGCGAGCTCGGTCAGCTTCCTCATCAGATTCGGCACTGGTTCTCCTATGGTTCTTGAGTCGATGGCGGATGGCTAAAGAGGAGGGAGGAGATGGGCCCCAGGGAGGATCTCCTCACTGACGATGAGCGCGGTGGCCATGAGTACCTGTGCTCGCGCAACAAGGTTCGTCAGGACGCCGCGGGTCCCGTGGTCGGCGAGCTCCGGCAAGTCACGCAAGGCCCGCACCTGGGCGTCCAACGAGGTGAGGTACCCCTTGAGAGCGACCGGATCGGCCGGGCAAGAACCCTCGGCACTGTCCGGGCAGTCCCTGTGGTCTTCCGGAGCCGAAGCGGTCAGCAGGTGGGTGATTTCGTCCAGCCGAATACCCTGTGCCTCCAACTGGCGGATCGCCGCGATGCGTTTGACGTCCGTGGGCTGGTACAGGCGGAAGTTGCCGCCACTTCGGCGAACGGGAGTGAGCAGTCCCAGACCTGTGTAGAAGTCCACGGTTCGCCTGCTGACACCGGCGCGGGAGGCTATCTCACCGATGCGAAGGGGGTCTTCGGTCATCACGGACGCACCCACCTTCCTGACACAGGTCGCTACCACTTGGGACAACTATACAGTGACACGTGATGGTGTCGAATCAGGCTCGGTGCCACGAAACGGCTCGCACGATCGATCTCGGTCCACAATCCCGACAGCGGAACGGTTAGCGGTGAAGCCGAGAGCACAGGCGTCTGATCACCCACGCCAGCCGCAAGCCAGTGAGGATGAGTGCGGCACCACCCGGTGGGTCTGACTCTCCGTAAGCCTGACGCGATTCTGCTGTCTTTCGATCGATCTGTCGGCCTGTTGGGTGGTGCCGTATGCACGCGAACGGCCGGGTGGCGTGACCTCATAGGAGCCTGCGCAAAGAGGCGCCCATCACTGGCTTGTCCGTCCTGCCCGACCGCCGCGTGCCGACCTATCCCGGACAAACGGAAGAAGGACGGCAATGACCAGCATGACCACTAACAGCACGGTTGTCATCGGCGGTGTCGACACCCACGGCCAAACCCACCACGGCGCGGCGCTCGACTCCCTGGGTCGCCAGCTCGGCGATCGAGAGTTTCCCACGACCCCAGCCGGCTACCGAGCCTTGTTGAGCTGGCTGCAAACCTATGGCCATCTTGAGCGGGTCGGCGTGGAGGGGACCGGGACCTACGGAGCGGGCCTGACTCGGCAGCTTCGCGCCGCAGGGGTCACCGTGGTCGAGGTTGACCGCCCCGACCGTAAGGCTCGCCGAGCCCAAGGAAAGTCCGACCCGCTGGACGCCTATTCGGCAGCGCGCGCCGCGTTGGCAGGGAAAGCCACCGGCGTCCCGAAGACCCAAGACGGCCGTGTCGAGGCAATCCGCCTGCTGCGTGTAGCACGCAGCAGTGCCGTCAAAGCCCGCAGCCAGGCCACCAACCAGCTCAAGGCGCTGCTTGTCACCGCCCCTGCCGAGCTGCGCGAGCAGCTGCGGACACTGAGCAACACCAAGCTGATCGCGACCTGCGCCCGGCTGCGACCAACCGGCGACATCGCCGATCCCGAGCATGCCACCAAGACCGCGCTGCGCCGCCTGGCCCGACGCCACCAGTACCTGTCCGAGGAGATCAGTGCCGCCGATACCGAGCTGCGCACATTGGTGACCGCGGCGGCTCCGCGACTGATCGCGCTGCCCGGGGTCGGCACTGAAGTCGCCGGACAGATACTCATCACTGCCGGTGACAACCCCGACCGGCTGCGCTCCGAAGCCGCGTTCGCGCATCTGTGCGGGGTTGCTCCGATCCCAGCCAGCAGCGGGCGGACCCACCGCCACCGGCTCAACCGCGGGGGCGATCGCGGTGCGAACAACGCCCTCTACATCGTCGTACTTGGCCGGCTACGTTACGACTCCCGAACCCGGGCCTACGCCGCCCGGCGCACCACCGAAGGGCTGTCCAAGCCCGAGATCATCAGATGCCTCAAGCGCTACGTCGCCCGCGAGATCTTCACCATCCTCACCGCCCGCGCAGCCGGCGATCAATCCCGCCAGGCCCACGCGATGTCAACGGCGGCTTGACAACGACCACCGGCGCAGCGCGCTGCATCTACGCCTTACGACCCGCCGACCGACCGGGCTGCCAGCTCACCGCGAACGTCACCTACGGCGGGATCGCCCTGTGCTTAGCGTGCGACGCACAGCGCAGCACCCTCGGCAAAGGCCAGGCGGGCCGCCGCCTACCGGGCACCGAACCCGACCCCATCGCCCTGCTCGCCGACGCCCGCCTCCACCTGATCGACGCCCACGAACAGTTGCAGGCCGCCGTGATCCGCGCCCGGCAACACCACACCACCTGGGCCGCCATAGCCCGCGTGCTGGGCACCACCAGACAAGCCGCTCAACAACGCTTCACCCGGCCTTGACATCCATAGGAGCATCGATCGGACTGCGGGACGTACTCAGGGGTTCAGGTGCGGTGAGATGGCATCTCCCGGGGGATGCCAGTGCCGAGGATGGGCGCCTCGGCGGGTCGATCCCTTCGCCAAGTAGGGATCTTCACCGTCCGCCAGGGCTGTCGGGAATCGCCTACGCGGTCGGCTTCGCTGCTGCGCCTTCGCAGCCCTCTTCCTTGTCATGGCTGCTCTGATTCCTGGGGTTGTCGTCGACCTCCGCGTCAGAGCCAGTCTTTCCGTTTGAACAGCCAGTAGAGGAACCCTGAGAACACGATGATGATCAGGGTCGAGGCGTAGAAGCCGGACGGACGGCTGAAACCGGGGTAGGGGACGTTCTGACCGTAGAAGCCAGTAATCGCCGTGGGCACGGCGATGATGGCGGCCCAACTGGTCACCTTCTTGGTGATGACATTGAGCCGGTTGCCCTGGATGGTCAGGTTGGTCTCCAGCACGCTCGTCACCAGGTCTCGCAAGCTTTCGGTCCATTCTGTGGCGCGCAGGACGTGGTCGTACACGTCCTGGAAATAGGGGCCCATACCCTCGTCGACCAGCTGCAGATCGCGGCGCATCAGGGTGTTGAGGACCTCGCGCATGGGCAGCACGAACCGGCGCAGCAAGACCAGGCTCTTGCGCAGCTCGAAGGATCGACGTTGGGGCTTGATGGTCACCAGCCTCGAGGCGGTCGCGTGGGTGTTGGCCGTCGTCGCAGGGGCATCGCTGCTGCTGTCGACGCGGACTCCACAGCTGGGCTCGCGCTTCCGATGGGTGTTTCCCGCTGCACTGACGCTCGCGTCGGTGGCGGT
>PKWT01000134.1:0-5859 GCA_003132125.1 Micrococcales bacterium
GTGGCTCGGCTGAACAAGGGACTTTCGTCCCTGATGGCGCCCGTTTCCGCGGAGAAGACTGATCTTCGCCGGGCTCCTGTTTGACCATCTCGTGAGGCCCACAGTCCACTCTCGGCCAGCCGCGCCCGGCTCCGGAGCCTTGTCATCAGGAGAGGGAGGCAGTGATGAACGTTCTACATATGAGTAACAGATCAAAGGTGAGCGTCACCGCTACAGACCCGCAGGACACGCAGGCTCTCACCCATGCCAGACAGCAGAGAGCGGGGGGAGTGGCTGCGCTGTATATCGCCGCTGCCTACCTCGTGGCGATGCCGTACTTCCTCATCGTGTCGGACTACAAAGACTTGGTCGACCCTGCTCAGAAGGTGACCTCGTTGGTCGCCAACCAGAACAGCATGTACGTGATGTATCTGGCCAGCTACGTGGTGTTAGGGATCGTTCTCGCCGCGCTGGCTCTGGCACTCTGGAAGCGCTTGGCGGGCTCGCCAAGCATCGCGGCCGTGGGTGGCGTGGTGGGGCTCATCTGGGCCTGCATGCTCGTCGCCAGCGGACTGGTCTTCAACTACGGCGCGGCGGCCGTGATCGACCTCCATGCCACGAGCCCGGCTCAAGCCGTCTCGGCATGGCAGGCGATCGAGCCGGTGGCAGATGCACTCAGTTCGGGGCAAGGAGAGCTTCTGGGCGGTCTTTGGGTGCTGCTCGTCAGCCTGGCAGCACTGCGCACCGCCGCTCTGCCCAAGGCCCTGAACTGGCTCGGGATCCTGATCGGCATTGCCGGGATCGCATCGGCCATTCCGCCTCTGCTGGACGCCGTGTACGTCTTCGGCCTTCTCGAGATCGTCTGGCTCATCTGGCTGGGCACTGTCATGCTTCGCACCAGACCGTCTGAGCAATCCCAGACGCAGTCGGTCTCGACGCAGTAACAAGATCGACAACTACGCTGGCTGGCATGCCCAAAGTCGCCACCGCCGACACGGTCTCCCGCAAAGAGCTCCTCGACTTCCTGCGTCCCCGGCACAACGGGATCTACGTGGCCACACGCGCGGACGGGAGGCCGCAGCTCTCCCCGGTGAGCTGCGGCATTGATCCCCAAGGCCGCATCGTGGTGTCGACGTACCCGCAGAGGGCGAAGACGCGGAATACCCGCCGCGACCCCGACGTGAGCATCTGCGTCCTCTCCGACGACTTCGGTGGGCCCTGGGTGCAGGTCTATGGCACGGCCGAGGTGCTCGACATGCCAGAGGCCGCCGAGCCGTTCGTCGATTACTTCCGTTCCATATCCGGGGAGCATCCGGACTGGGACGAGTACAGGCAGGCGATGGCCGACCAGGGCAAGTCACTGATCCGGATCACTCCCACGAGATGGGGCCCGGTGGCCACCGGTGGCTTCCCGCCCGAGGTCGCCGAACGTATGGGCTGAGAGCCCAGGAGATGCCTCTCGCCGTGGCGTTTCAGCCGCCGCGGCGAGAGGTTCTCAGCGTCGGTCGAGTCGGGCCGACCGGGTGCGTGTGTGGATCAGGTTGACTGTTCGGCGATCGCGAACTGGGTCTGTCCGGTCGGGCCCGCGACTGCATCAAGTGTCTTGTCGTCGAGCAGCGTGGCGGCGGTGGAATCGAGGAACAAGCGCACTCCGTCGGTATCGAGCACGGTGTCATCGTCGGCAGGTGTGGCGGCCAATGTCATCGACATGCCACCGGCAGTCGGATCGGTAGAGATCCGCATTCCGCCGCCTTGGGGTGCCTCAGGCAGCTCGGTCAAGTTGCGAATCTCGGTTACAGCTTTTTCGGTCATGGTCAGCATGAAGTATTCCTCATCTTCTCGTGATCGTCCTTGGCCACGGCGGGGCATCCCAGAACGACCTGCCCGCTCGCCGCGTCGTCCATCCTACGCTCCACGTTGTCTACTCATGAGTCAAACGGGACGTGTCGCGGTAGATCGTGAGGCAAGTATTGTGATGGCGTAAACCGTTGTTGGACAATGCAATTCGTGGCGCGGGACGCGACACGCCCGACAACTGGCAGAATCGCGGTATCCGTCCTGCCCCCACTTGAGGAAGTAGCCCCATGAGCATCATCAAGATCAACGCGATTACCGTGCCCGGCGACAGCGGTGACGAACTGGCTCGCCGGTTTGCCGCACGCGCCGGCCAGGTCGACGGCCAGGCAGGCTTCGAAGGGTTCGAGCTTCTGAAGCCGACCGACGATCGCCACACCTGGTTGGTCATCACCAGATGGGCTGACGACGCTTCGTTCCAGGCCTGGGTGAATTCGCCGGCATTCGGGCATGGGCACCGCGGGGAGGCCGAGGGAGCCAGCCAGCCCGCGGCACCGCAGGTTGGCATGACCAGCGAGCTGTGGTCCTACGAGGTCGCAGGTGGCTCTGCCCTGTCGTGATAGAGGGGTGCCTGTGCAGGAGCTGAGTCCGCGTCGTCGCCTGCTGGTCCTGGCGATCTGTTGTATGAGCCTCCTGATCGTCGGCATGGACGTGACGATCGTCAACGTCGCTCTACCGTCGATCCGCCGGGACCTGAACGTGTCGCTGTCCGGTCTCCAGTGGACGATCGACGCCTACATCCTGGTGCTGGCGAGCCTGCTGATGCTGTCCGGTTCGACGGCCGACCGGCTCGGGCGGCGACGTACGTTCCAGACGGGGCTGGTGCTTTTCACGTTTGGCTCCTTGCTGTGCAGTCTTGCACCCGGGCAGGGCTGGCTGATCGCCTTCCGGATGGTGCAGGCCATCGGCGCCTCGATGCTCAACCCTGTCGCGATGTCCATCATCACCAACGTCTTCACCGACCCGCGTGAGCGTGCCCGTGCCATCGGGGTGTGGGGCGGCGTCGTCGGAGTCAGCCTGGGGCTCGGTCCGATCGTGGGTGGCGTGCTCATCGAGACGGTCGGCTGGCGGGCCATCTTCTGGATCAACATCCCGATCGGCCTCGCCGCGATCGTCCTCACCGCCCTTTTCGTCCCTGAGTCGAAGGCGCCACGTGCCCGGCGGGTGGATGTCGTCGGGCAGCTCCTGGTGATCGTGGCGCTGGCGAGCCTGACGTACGCGGTCATCGAGGCGCCGCAGACGGGTTGGACGTCGGCGTCGACATTGGGCCTTGTTGCGCTGGCGCTCGGTGCGATAGGGGGACTGGTGGCGTACGAGCCGCGTCGGTTCGACCCGCTGCTGGACCTGCGCTTCTTCCGCAGTGCGCCCTTTTCTGGCGCGACTGCGATCGCCATCAGTGCGTTCGGCGCATTCTCGGGCTTCCTGTTCCTGAATACGCTTTACCTGCAGGACGTGCGCGGGTTGTCCGCCCTGCAGGCGGGGTTCTGCACGTTGCCGTTGGCAGTGATGACCATGGTCTTCGCACCGCTGTCCGGACGCCTCGTGGGTTCGGGTGGCCCACGCGTCCCGCTGCTCGTCGCTGGCACTGCGATGTGTGCGGGGGGCTTGATGCTCGTCGGCCTCGACGCGGACACGTCGCTGGTATGGGTACTCGCGAGCTATGTCGTCTTCGGCTTGGGGTTCGGGCTGGTCAACGCGCCGATCACGAACACTGCGGTATCCGGGATGCCGCGCAGCCAGGCCGGGGTCGCCGCGGCGGTTGCCTCCACGAGCCGTCAGGTGGGTGCTGCACTGGGCGTCGCGGTGGTGGGCTCGGTGTTGAGCTCGGGCCTGGCGGGCCCTCTGAAGACGGGATTCGCCGCGGCCAGCCAACCGGCCTGGTGGATCGTCACGGGCGGTGGGGCTGCAGTGCTCGTGATCGGTGCGATGACCTCGGGACGATGGGCGGTCGACACCGCGGCTCGGATCGCGCACCTGTTCGAGGACGAGTGAGCCGTCAGTCCCGTCGGTCCCGTTTGCCGACCAGCTTGAGCCCCCAGGCGACCACGCCGGCTGTGGCGATCAGCAGCCAGACGAAGGCAATCCATGGACTGGCGGCGCGAGCGGCCCACGCCGCCGTCGCTGTTCCCACGACCAGGGTCGTGAGAAACGGCTTGGCGTACCAGAAGATCATCGCCGGAACCCCCGCCTTGGGTCCGAAGACACTGATCGGCGGCAGGCCCCGGAAGGCCGCCATGAGCTGTGTCCCGGCCAGGAGCGCCCCGGTGCCCAACGACCAGACGACGGCCGTTGGTCCGACCATGCCGACGAGCGACAGCGCTGCGCCGACGACGATGGTGGTCAGAACCCAGGCCACGACGGGTACGGCGAGATGAGCGAGTGCTGTGTCCCGGTAGGGAAGGCCAAGGAGTCGTGAGGTGCCCGAGTTGTCGGCGTGCAGCCGCAGGCCCTCGCACCAGGCGCCGAAACCGAGGTGGCACAGGACCAGGCTCACCAGCGGCGCCATCGTGGGGGTTCGGGGTGACTGCAGTGACAGCATCAGTCCGGCTGATCCGGCGGCAGCGAAGCCCAGCCCGTATAGCGTGGCGCCCGGCGCCCGGCGCAGCCCCAGGAGGTCACGACGCGCGAACACCGTCAGCGGCCCGCTGGACTTCAACCGCACATGTCGGGCGTGGGTCGGGGGGCGCACGGCGTCGAGACGGGCCGTGCGCAGATCCCCGGAGAGGGCGGCGCCGCCCATGGTGACGTTGCTCGCAGCCTGCCGCCGCAGGCCGGTGATGTCCAACAGTGCCAACGCGTTTCGGCGTCTTCCCAGAAGCGAGGATTCAGCGCGGCGTCCGAGCTCGGACCCTTGCAGCTGACCTTGTAGCCAGAGCTCGGCGACCAGCACGCCGATCAGGGAGCCGCCGACGCTGGTGGCCAGCAGCACGATCGGAGGGGCGACCTTGGCGATCGCCAGCCCGGCACCGAGGCTCGTGCCGACCAGCAGGCCGCCGAGGATCGATCCGCTGAGACTCAGCCGCCAGTTCCGGGCGAGGGTGACCTTGCGCGGCATCGGGCTGGCGACGACCAGGTCGAGGTAGGGCAGCGGTGGCACCACAGGACCGCGCACCCGACCCACCAGTCGGACGAGGGTCAGGAGCAACGCTGTGAGGATCGCGGCACCAACGGCACCGCTAGGGGACCAAACATGATCGGCCAGCCACTGATGGTCGATCGAACGGAACAGCGACTGGGCGGCCGGGACCCCATACGAGCCGGTCGCGATGACGGCGACGTACACGGGATACAGGGTGGAACTCAGGGACGTGTCGGGTCGGTTGCCAAGGATCGCAGTGCGAACCTGACGCAGCTGGGCCTTGTCCGCGCGCGTCATTCGACCCGGATGTCGACGACGGTGTCAGCCAGAGCCTCGGTCATCGCCGGGTCGTGGCAGGCGATGAGCAGACTGGTGCCAACTGCCTTGCGGTTCAACAGGATCTGGGTAAGCAGGTCGCGCTTGTCCGGGTCGAGCCGCTGCTCCGGCTCGTCGAGGATGAGGATGGACGAGGGGCGGATGAGGACCATCGCGAGGTGGAACAGCTGCTGCTGGCCCGAGGACAGCTCGTGGGGGAACCGCTCTTCGAGGTGGTCGATCTCGAGCAGCTCCAGCATTTCCTCGGCGCGATCGTCGGCACTCTCGCCAACGTGGCCCCAGGTGGAGCCGATCAGGACGAGGTGGTCGACCAGGGTGAGGTCACGGTAGGTCGCGGGTGCGCCGACCAGCGCCGCGATCGCCGTGCGGGTGAGGTCGTGGCGTTCGTCGACCGGCGAGCCGTCCAGGGTGGCCTCGCCCTCCGAGGGCGGGAGGGTGCCGGCGAGGATTCGCAGCATTGTCGTCTTGCCGCTGCCGTTGGGACCGCGCAGGACGACACATTCTCCAGGGCCCACGTTGACGTCGGTGGGCAGCAGCAACACTGCCTCGTCAATCTTCTTGCCGGCACCGGTTGCCCGGAGCACGTGTCCGGCAGGGATGGGCACGGCGGG